>CAZWFZ010000120.1:0-3038 GCA_964633455.1 uncultured Candidatus Peribacteria bacterium
ACGCAGGCAATTTTGCTAATTCGCAGAAAAAGGTGATGGAAGCAATTGATATACGATGGAATGAGAACGGATATACTGCTATGGAAGCACTCAACTACAAAAATGCGCGTCTCTTTGAAGCACAGGAAAATGCTACACACGAACAAAAATCAGTGATTGATGATTATATGAACAAAGCAGTATTTAACTGATATATGGATCGTGGAGCGTCGGGTAGAGATATCGATGGTCAGTCGCCTTTTATGGAGAATGGGATTTGGAATATTTCACCGGGACTGTTTCAAGATATTTTGATGAAGACAGAAGGGGTTTCTGGTGAGTTTAGATCCCCTGCTGCCCATGAGTTGCGACAACAGGTAGGAAGTATGCTCCAGCAGTTTGATGGACTGTTGAGTCAGACGCAGTCGCATGCACAGAAGAAGAAAATTCTGCAGTTTCTCCTCAAGAAATTCAAAATCTATTTCGGTAACAGTTTCAACAAAAAGGATTATGATAGTCTTGAAGGAGCATTTGTTGATCTGAAACCTGAATCAGATAGAAAAGGAATGGGTTATGAAAGTTTAATTAGACACAAGATTTTGTGAGACCCTATGATGGGTACCAAAAAGAAGGCAGTGAAAGATAAGATTGTGGATGAGTATGGACTCATTCAACAAAAAGGAAGAAAAGTGTTCGGTGATCCTATTGTCGAAGAAACTGTAGATAGTATGGTTAATCTTTTTGAGACTCATTTATGAGCCATGTCGAGAGTGGAGAGGTCAGATATCGTTCACAGAGTGTTCTCGTAGGTCTTTTTTGTAGGGTATTTTTTGCATTTTGACGTGATTTGGGCTATACTTAGTATAGTCCATTTTTTGTTATCTAGCAATTCTGCATGGCAGCATCGAGCGCACTAGCAAATGAATCCGTCAAAACGACCCAAGACTCGTTATTTTTTGGTATGGGATCTTGGAACGAGATGTGGTTTTTCTTCATCAAACTCTTGGTGGCGATTCTCGTGGTAGGCTTGATGGTCGTAGCAGCTAAGCTAGTAGCTAAGTTGGTGAGTAGAAGAATTCAAGAAAATAGTATCGTGAGTGATGAGTATACCCAGAAAGTAAGTATGTTGATCAGTAATGTAATCTACTACACCTTGCTCGTATTTGCAATTCTCGTAGGATTCAAAATTATTGGACTCGATTTCAGTTTGATTGTGTGAGGTATCTCGTTCGGTATCTGATTCGCCTTCAAAGAAATTTTTGGCAATATGATTGCCGGCATTCTCGTCTTGACCAACAAGGAGTTCAAGCTTGGTGATATCATCCAGATAGATGAAGATGAAAAATATTTTGGAAGAATCGAGGAAATTACTATCAGATATACGGTGATCAGAACATTAGATTTGAGAAAAGTTATTGTTCCCAATCTGACCTTGATTACCAAACCCGTCAGAACGTTCGATTCTGAAGATATGATTAGATTGACGATCAAGATGAGTGTTCATTATAACACCCCCTTGCCACGGGCATTGGAGGTGATCAAAGATGCGGTCAATACCGTGCCTTGTGTCAAAGAGCCAAGTCATACAAGAGTGCATCTCCAGAGTATGGCAGATAGTGGTATCAATCTACTCATCTTCTTTTACTTTGATCCCAAGGCAGGTATGCTCAGGAGATCTGCCAAGAGTAAAGTGATGCAAGCAATTCTCAAGGCATGCACCGACAACAAGATTCAAATTCCTTACCCACATACGGCAATTACCGTTGATCACAACGACAAGGATTTGATTGGGACGGCGTTGTATGTAGCAAAAGAGGCAAACAGAAATGAGACTTAAGAATTAAGAGTTGAGACATAGTGGTACAAAAAAAATCCCTATGGGGATTTTTTTGTTTCTTAGATCTTAAATCTCAACTCTTAAATCTCCTTATACGTTATAATACGAATGATAATACCACGTTGTTTTGTAAATGGGTTCTCCAGAAATATCAATACCCAACTCATCCAAAAACTTGAGAAGATGTTTTTGTGATTTCTCTCCATATATCTCTGTTTTGGCAGAAAGTTCGTGGAGTTTATCTCAGAGTAAACGAGGAAGTCTCCATTCTTCGAGAGTAATACTTGAGAACTCTTTGAAGGTGATATCAAATTTGCACGCATTAGATTCAATAGGAATACCATATTTCAATTCTTTGAGATTCACTTTGGGAGCTAATTCTTTGAGTAATCTCTTTTGTTCTGGACTGAGATAGTCTTCAGGATTCGAGAAAAAAGTAAACGAAGGACTGATATTTTTATAAAAATACTTGAGCGCAAAACTCCATTGTATATCTTTTTCAAGTAACCCATCTCCATCAATTTTAAGCATATGGTTGGGAACGCTCGCATACTCTTTCCTGATATGTTCGATCGTATATTTTGGACTATGTCTGACTTTGATCACGGATTCAAGAAACTCATTATTCCAACGAAATCTAATAAGCACTTTGCCTGAGTGAAGCACATCAAGGTTGGGGGTGTCTGCGAAATAGACAATTCTTTGATTCAATGCAAAATTTATGAATTTGGTTTTTTCATTGAGACGAGCAAGTGCATCTTCGAATACCTTGCTTGTAATCTTGACTTTGAGCTCAACAGGATAGCCAATCATAGTGCCAGTGGATGATAAAGAAACAAGTTCCACATCCTGAGTATATGGAGAATAACTTTTTTTTGCAAATTTCACCCACAAAAAAACCTTACAGCGTAAACTGACCAGAAATGAGTTAAAATAAACCTATTTAGTAGTCTATTTACTCATAAAATTGATTTTAGTAGCACCCATACAAAAAAAGTGCTAAAAAAACTTGCAAATAAATGTAGCATCTGTATACTTTTCGTGCTATCCCCTGAGAAACGGGGAGTTGAAGGCGTTTTATTCATTACAAACACAACTATGGGAAAAATTATCGGTATAGATTTGGGGACAACGAACTCATGTTTTGCATATATGCTGTGAGACAAAGCGGAAGTTATTGCAAATGCTGAAGGAGAAAGAACTACCCCGTCAGTAGCATATA
>CAZWFZ010000121.1:0-3020 GCA_964633455.1 uncultured Candidatus Peribacteria bacterium
ATCTATGAATTATCTGTTTGCTCATTCTAGGAGTATAATCTTAATTCGTCTCAGTCTTCTAATGAATTATTTCGCATAGTATTTTTTGATTCTTTAACGTACTACCGTATTTAATCTAATATATAAAAAAACCTCGTTCTGAATTTCAGAACGAGGTGAACAGCTTGTCAGAATTTGTTCATTTTCAATATTAGCTGTTTTTTGCGTCAGAGTCGGATTTTTTCTTGGTTGATTCTATCCTTGGTATGTCAGTTTGTGACTGATTTCCAGGAAGTTTTACTCCAAGTTTATCCAAGGTGAGTAGTCCCAATAAACCATCGGTACTACTACCGTTTCCTCCACCCACAATTTGAGGTACAAGCTGGACTTTTCCTGCAGCAAGTTCTTTTGCAACCTGCAACGAAGTAAATCCATCTTGTCCCATGGCTTCAACTTGTTGCTTGTAAGCACTTGCAGTCGCAGTACCTACTTTTTCGATAACCTCGGCTTCAGCACTACCTACCTTCAATTTTGCTTCTGCATCAGCATCAGCTTTGATTTTGGTAGCTTTAGCATCGGCTCCGGCTTTCAACTCAATCGCCTTGGAGTCTCCTTCTTGCCTTTTCACCACAGCTTGTGAGTGGTTGTCTGCAATCTGGATTTCTCTTTCTGATTTCACCACCTCAGGTTGCATGTCTGCTTCTGAATTGGATTTTTCAAATTCTTTCCGCTGATCTGCAGCCTCTTTCTGGACTTTGTACGTCAACTTCATCCTTTCAGCAATATGCTGTTCTTGGAGAGGTTTGAGTAACTGTTCAGGAGGTACTACGTCTCCAATAAGCGTGTCTACACCAACTACGTTGTACTCAGTGAGCACTCTGTTGATAGCAACTTTGGCTTCTTGTTGACGCTTGGTACGTTGCTGAATAAATTCCATTGCCTCTGCCTCCTGAATACTATTTCTGAAATAGTTTCCGATGGTTGGCTCGAGTACTTGAGAGATCAAGTTCTTGAGCGTTCCAAAGCGTGCAATTACCTTGCTCGCATGTGTGTAGGATATATTCAGAATTTGAGCTACATCCGCACTCATTTGGAAACCATCCTTGGTACGTGCTTTGATGGTCGAAAGATTCTCATCAAGTTTGTGTGACTCAGTTTTAGCATCTGCCCAGTTCAATACGATATTGGTGGTCGGTACAATTTCGTACTTACACGTCATTGGATTGAGTGGATATTTACCAGGGTTAAGTGGATCCATTTGCACTCCACGGAAGCCGTTTTTGACAATTGTGCCGTGCTTAAACTCTTCTCCTGATTGATCCTCACCAATTTGTCCAGTGAATTTTGTAACCACACAGACAGTACCAATTGGTACAAAGGTCATTTGACCCTTTTCCACCTTAGCGAAATATGGATTAATTCTCCATTCTCCCGGCATAAGCACTTGTTCCTGGAGTCCACGTCGCCCATGATTTTGCATAAATTCTTCTACCAACTGAAAGCTTCGGTGGCCTTCTATAACTGGCCCTGCGATATCTCCCTCGTCAAGCGTATCACCGTCATTGGTAGTAATAACACCAATTTCTTCTGGACCAATCACAATCATCGGATGTTCTTCAATTTTGAACATAAACGTGTTGATGAAGTATGTTCCGGGATTGAGATATGCACGTTGTGGTCCTCTCTGTCCACCATTTGCATGGAATGCAGTAATGTCTTGGAATGATGAACATTCAACTTCTTTACCCAAGATGCTACCTGCTCCCAATGCCTGTCCAAACTGAGCTTCAACTGCACCGATGTGTCCTTCATCAATTACTTCCGCCCTAATGAAGTTATGTTCAAACATTTTGGGGTTTATTCCATAGGTACCTGGTCTCAAATATGCCATTTGAGGCCCCATTTCTCCTCCACCAGTCAAGAATGCAGTGATGTCCTGGAAATCGTTGCAAGGAACAACTTTCCCAAGTCCAATTGCTGGGTCGACGCTTTGGCCAAATTTGGCTGTGATCAACCCCAACTGGAAATCAGGAACGATGACGGGCTCAATAAATGAAATCTTATACATCCATCGCCAATAGAAGAACTTCAAACCAGAAGTAAGTAGTTCTGCTTGATAACCAGATTCACCTTTGGTAGCTACAAGCATCCCTTGAGGCAGGTCTCCTTTGAGGGACCATGTTTTTTCAAGTAATGCGAGCTTGCCATTGGGAACAAATACCCATCCCAATATCAATTTGGAGAAGAGTAACAAGATAGGAATTAGCGCTATCCAAAGCGCCCATCCGGGAATTGCTCCAAAAAATTCTGATAACATAATTCTAATGTTTTTGTTGTTAATAATAGTAATGAACTCTCTGACAAAATATTCTATATATAATACATCAATAAAGTAAATACTATTTATGTTCTAGATGTATGATTATTGTTGACATAATGTAAATAATAATATTTATACACATTTTTTCCAATTGTCTTTTTATCTTATTCTGTTACTATCCGTATTGTTTTATGAGCACGTACGTCATGGTAGCAGTAAGTAAACAACGCATCAGATCTTTGCAAAAGAAAGTACTGGGTCGATATGCGAAGCATAAAAGGGTATTGCCATGGAGAGATACCTTCGATGGATACAAGGTGCTGGTCTCTGAAAGTATGTTGCAACAGACACAAGTAGACAGAGTTGTACCCAAGTTCAATGCGTTTATGCACCGTCTACCTACTATGGCCGATTTGGCGGAAGTGGACAAGGTGACCTTACTTACGTTGTGGTCGGGATTGGGGTTCAATGCGAGAGCATTACGCTTGCAACAATGTGCACAAGAGGTGTGTGCCCGCTTCGGTGGTAAATTACCCAAAGATCGTGAAACGTTACGTTCGTTGCCAGGGATCGGACCGTACACGTCAGCGTCGCTTTTGGCTTTTGCCTATAATATATCTGCGCCGGTCATTGATACTAATATCAGAAGAGTGTTGTTGCACGAACTACAGATTGCAGAACCAAACACACTCCTGGAGCGAGAGGCGCTTGCATCCGCTTG
>CAZWFZ010000122.1:0-3015 GCA_964633455.1 uncultured Candidatus Peribacteria bacterium
GAAAAAAAATGAGGGCAAGAAAATCCAATATCCAATAGGTGTAGAATAACTACACATTTCACGTAGCCTTTGTACTTTGTAACTTTGCAGCTTTGTAACTTTGTCTTACACCTCACTCGTCTTGGTCTGTCTCATCAAATGCAGAACAAACTTATCAGCAAGTCTGTAGCGTTTTTCAAAATCAGGCACCGTCATGAAGACCACACTCACATATTCGATCAAGTAGTTCCTGAAAATATTATTGATGTCTTCTTTGATCGTATCGAGTTGGAGTTGCTCATCAGGATGATAAATCAGCACCAGATCCATCTCCAACTGCACACCAAATAATTTTCCCCAAAAATATTTTTCTATCCTCGTGCCCTGTACATCAAAATAAGCACGCAAGTCATGTTGCAATGCATAAATGAAAAACTCCTTGATATGGTCACCAAATCACTTGGTTAAATAAATTGACCACTTTGCACTATCCTTTTTGATTTCCACTGCCCCAGCATCTTCGAGTTGATCTATCTGCTTTTTGATTGCAGGGAAAGACCATTCGAGTTCTCATTCAAATGCTCTGATAGAAATACCTTGTCTTCTAAAGACCAGATACTTCAAAATGTCTGCTTTCGCCTTGCTCCCAAAGAGTTTGTCTAACTTCATAGAAATCACGGTTATATAGAGCCTATGACAACCAATAGGTATCACCACTATATATGATAGTTTTCTCGCCTTTTGCAAGTGATAGTTGGGGAGTCTTTTACTTGCATCCTTTCACACAACCTGTATATAATCTATTGGTTATATTGCAAACACGCTAACTATTCTATTCCAATAGATTAGCTAATAAATTGATACGAAAAATTATAGATTAAGTTATCAATTTATTAGTATACCGTGATAACCATTTATCACTCTCCCCGACTATGATTTTGTCAGATGGAACTATACGCCGTATGCTCCTCGAAGAAGAGCTTAAACTCATACTCCCTCCAGGAGAGTCCCTCGAAGACGTGCTACCCAATATCGTCTGTGCAAGTTTTGACCTCAGGCTTGGCAACGAGATCAAACGATTCCCCAAACAGGACGCCGTACTCAACCCCTTCACTACCGACTCACAGGTTATCACCCAAGTCACCACCTACGCTGATGATGAAGATATCATAGTACAGCCTTGACAATTTCTGTTGGCAGCGACCAAAGAACGTTTTGGCATCCCTGCCAATATCGTTGCGAGAGTAGAAGGCAGAAGTAGTCTTGCTAGACTATGACTGATGATTCACATCACGGCAGGATTCATTGATCCTGGCTTTGGGCGAGATGCTCCGTCTACTATCACCCTAGAGATATGCAATATCAATGCGATGCCTATTGTCATCAGACCAGGTATGCGTATCTGTCAGATCGCCTTCGAAACCATGGACGCACCAGCCCTCCTCCCCTACAACAAAAAATCTAATGCCAAATACAACGGACAAATCAGTCCCCAAGAAAGCAAATTATTCATCAGTGGGTAGGGCGAAACCGTGTGGAGCAATGGTCTATGTATGACCACGCACTTTTATTTTTTATTTTTTCACTTCGTGAGGTATTTTTTTCTCACCTGCCGGTGGGGCCTCCTTTTTGGCATGCCCCAAAAAGGAGCAAAAAGGTCTAGACCACGCAGGCCTTCCGTTACTATTTTATTTCATCTATTGGATACGAAGCAAGCTCGCCCCCAGAGGGACCCGCTCGCTTGCTTATGAACATATTTGTCTGATTACGCGCCTCTTACCTTCTCAGGCTTGGTGCGTGGTCGTATGATACTACCCTTTTCTCTCCAATGGCTGATGCTTTCTATACAACTTTCTCCACGGAGAGTACAACAAAAATAATCACACACCTACCAGTGCAGATCGTGCCCCGAGTGCGATGAAATATATCGTTCGACAGAGCTCTTTGGAGTAATAATAACGAGAAAGTTTTTTGTAACATCGGACATGATAGGGAGCTGGAGTGACTCACTGCTCCGTATGGCGCAAATGCTCTGCCTCCTCGAGGCGATTTGCAACACTTGCATGCCCAAACGTCAGCAATACTGCCAACGTACCCACTCGCTCTACTCGCCCTGCATGCGCAATCAATGCGGTAATAATCAAGGCAATAGCCACGACTGCAGTTTCAATATGATACATGTGACATCACAACAACTTCTTGAGCTGGACAACTGCTTGCACGAAATGCTTTCCCATAGGTGATGCATACACATAAAAATCCGCGCCCTTACAGGCGGGGTTTTACCTGCGGGCATCTTCTAACTTCGTAAGAAGATGGGCTTAGCATTAGCTCTCATCCCAAACCTTACAGGTAGGGTGTTCCCGCAGGTATAAAAATAACTCTTGTATTTCCACTCTACACAAGTAGGTTGAGTATGCAAAACTATCTCCTAATAAAAAAAATATAAATCGTATGAGCAACGAAGAGCAAAACAAAAATCGCAAACGTACATGGAATCCAATTTTCAAGGAATGGGATTATGAAGACGAACAAGAAGATCCCCCACCAGAGGAAGTATTTCATTCACCCGTAGTGAGTAAAGTGTGGGATCCTAGCTTCAAAGATTGGATCTATACGCATGCAGATGGATCTACTAGTGCTTAAGCAAGCAAAACAACAACTGAGCAACAAGCATTCTTGTTGCTTTTTTTGTTCGCAAGAACAGTTCCTGTAAAATCCTCTTGATAATGACCATAAATTAATGATAGTTTCAACGCACAAATCAAAGGTATGGCTTTCCTCAAAGTCACAATGTATTATGGCTCACAAACCCACCAACAAAAACAAGAAGGTCGGTCTCAAACCAACCAAGGACAAACATCAAAATGTCCAAAAGCAAAACACGCAGACCAAGAAGACAAAACCGAATTCTAATTGGAAACAACGGTAATTTGCTTTCGAATGCATTGGAGGGTACGCCCTCCTTTTTCTTCTCCTCACTCATGAAATCACTTATCCCAAAAATCCTCCGTATATTCCTCCCTTTACATGATG
>CAZWFZ010000123.1:0-2989 GCA_964633455.1 uncultured Candidatus Peribacteria bacterium
AATAATTTTTTTGCTTGGATTTGGTAATGAACAACATACATAATTTAATAAATAAGCTATGTAAGTCAATACAATTTCCATAAAATAATCAAATAAAGAGATGAAATGAGAAAGGAGATGAATAGTATATCCTATATTAATAATCAAGTTTGCACAAGCGAAGAGTAGATTTTATCTAGCTGGTACAACCATGACAAAATCACATCTCTTCATAGACCTCGCTTTACAAGACACCTGTTGTACGGTGATAAGTCCGTGATATGAGTATACGAGGGATGAGTTTGGGGTGGTAGATGCCAAAGTTCCACGTAGTGAAGCAAGTACGCTTGAGCTCGAACAGACCGTGTCCGCATCTATGAAAAGACTCTATCAAGCATCACTTGCAGAAACACTAGAACAAGAGCCGCCTATTCTGTATATTGATTGTGAGGAGAACTCAGATGACGATGTCATGTTCTCCATCTGCAAAGCAGCTCTCGAGCGTGGCGTATGGGAAAATAAGGCTGAAGTCATTTCCAAGCTCATTGGACACAGAACTATTGTGGTGGAAAGTCGTGAAGAACGAGACAATTATGTACAACTGAATCAACCCACACGAGAGGAAATGATAGAACAGTATAGGTCACTCCTCAACGCCCATCTCCACTGAAAAGATGCAACCTATAGAGATACGATTCTCAAGTTTGAGAGTGATATAGCTTTTGAAGCATTGGCGAAATATATGGAGTCGATCAACACGAGATATCTCTACCTCTATATGGATAATGTGCAACATCTGAGTGTTGCAGAACAAAGTTGCATCAATACATTCTTGTATGGCAGATGAGGCATCCAACGTGATAAACGAGTGCGCGTCAAAATAAACAACGGCAACAAACAACGAAAGACACGAACAGCGACCAACGGACACAGAGTGGAATCTACGCATGACTACCGCGAAAGTCATATACGTGAAGAAGATCTCGTTGGGTAGTTGGTAATTTGTTTTATTCGCACATGACATGCCATGCTCGAGAAATCCTACATTACTATGGACGTCATACCTCCCTATGAGGAAACGCTCCAAGAGATGCAACGCATCATCAAGGAGTTGACCCATGATACCAGTCACCTAGCATTTACGCATGATCTTCATCTCACGCTAGATTTCTTGGGGAGATGTAATGAAGAGATAGCTCTCCAAAAGTTGCAAAAATTAGAAGGTATATCATCCAAAGAACTTGCAGAAAGTATTGCTTCCTTGCGTCTCGGTAAGATCAAAAGTTTCTTGAGTAATGCAAACAGCAAGAGAGTCTTCTATCTCGAAGTGACTGGAGGAGAAGCATTTTTCAAGTATATACAGACCCAAGGATACACTATCACCACGCCACATATCACCCTATGTACCACCGCCAATCACTATACAGAATCCCAAGCAAAACAACTACTTGAAACGATCAACAATCACAAACGTTTGGCTGCTTGCATTGCTCGTCTGCATATCGATACCACGCAAGTAGTGCTCAAAAACAAAGTTGCTGCCACCAAAACAGAAATTATCGAGACACTCGTTTTAGTATAGCCCCGCAAACAGTATGGATCAGGAAATACTCGCCTTAGCCAATATACTCTGGGACTACCACCAGATGCATCAGCACATCGAAAAAAGCGATCTGATTATGGTGCTAGGATCACAAGATCTCAGAGTAGCAGACAGAGGCATAGAGTTATATAAAGCAGGTTATGCACCAACGCTTCTTTTTTCATGAGGACAAGGCAGATTTACGAGTACTGATATCAATTTTGCAAATACGACCGAAGCAGATATCTTCGCAGCAAGAGCCATCGAACATGGTGTGCCCACACAAGATATCATCATAGAAAATACCTCTATCAACACCTGACAAAATATAGAAAACTCATATGAGTTGATCAAAGACTTGTTCATAAAGAGTATCATCCTCATACAGAAACCCTATATGGAAAGAAGAACTTATGCTACCTTCATGAAACAACGACCTGGGGAGATGGTACATTTTTGCGTCACCTCTCCACAAATATCTTTCGCCGACTACCCAACCCCCGATCTCCCACTCGAAAAAGTCATCAACCTCATGGTCGGCGACCTCCAAAGAATCATCGACTACCCCGCCAAATGATTTCAAATCCCACAAGACGTGCCTGAGGAAGTGATGCAGGCGTATGAGGGGTTGGTGGAGGCTGGGTTTAGAGAGAGTATGCTTTAGAGAGTAGATTATATTTATGTCCGAAACATCATCATTCATCACCCCTCAAGAGATAGTTCGTCTCTCCACTGCACTTGAAAGCTTAGGTATTTCAATTTGGCTTGATGGTGGACGGTGTGTAGATGCACTATTGGGTGAACAAACGAGACCGCATAAAGATCTAGATATTGCTGTTGATCAAAAAGATCTGGTCGCTCTTTTTGCATTTTTGTGAAAGAAAGGCTATCAGGAAATCAGAAAAGCAGAAGAATACAATTTTGTTCGAGGAAATACGGTAGGATATGAAATAGATATCCATGTGTTTATTAGTGACGCGCAAGGAAATATTATCTGAGGCACTGCCTATCCCACGGAATCTCTCACAGGCACAGGCATCATCAATGGGCAACACGTAAGGTGTATTTCTGCCGGCTATATGGTCCAGTTTATGGCGCCGTGGATCAGTAAGCATCCTGAGAAATATACACAGGACATCTCCGCGTTGTGTGAAAAGTTTGGTATCGCATATCCTGTTGCTCTCTCACCCTATCATCAAAAGTATGCAAGTCAATCTGCTACTGAAATACAACGCAAGGCAGATGCAAAAGAAGATGAACTCATTGCTATCTTTGGTGAGGGTACGTTGCATACAACGGAAAAGCCCATTCGCATAGCTGTTCTGTGATGTGGAGACAAAAGATTTGTTGCACTCCACAGGAGGATATTTGGCAACGTATTGCACCAAGAAGTCGAGATCACAACGTTCGATATTACTATCGATCATC
>CAZWFZ010000124.1:0-1202 GCA_964633455.1 uncultured Candidatus Peribacteria bacterium
ATCTGGTGCCACATGCACTGGAGCTCCGAGCATTTTAGACAACAGTTGCGGTAGTCCGCGAAGAAGAGCTCCTCCGCCAAACACCGTGACACCTCTTTGCAAAACATCAGAAAGCAACTCAGGCGGCGTTGCCTCGATAACTTCTTTCATTGCTTCCATGAGAGTATCAAGAGCTGGTTCAAGTGCCTCTCGAATATGCGTATCAGTGAGAATGATTTCACGAGGAAGTCCCGTCGCAAGATCTCGACCACGAACAGGTTTCGATAATTGCTTCTCGAGTGGAGTCACTGCGCCTATGGCAATTTTTATATCCTCTGCAGTTTTATCTCCGATGAGAAGTTGGAATTCGCTACGCACATAGTCAACGATGTTTTCATTAAACCAATCGCCGGCAATTTGCGAGCTCTTTGATGACACAGTGCCACCGAGCGAAATAACTGCAATATCCGTGGATCCTCCTCCAATATCAAGCACCATCGTACCCGTCGCTTCTTGCACAGGTAGTTTTGCTCCAATTGCTCCTGCCATTGGCTCCTCTACTATATATACTTCTCGAGCACCACTGGTGAGTGCGGCATCCCGAACAGCTCTGCTCTGCACATTAGTCACGCCTGTTGGCACACCAATGACAACACGTGGACCAAGAAGCTTTGTCTTGTCTCCTTGTCCTTTTTGTATGAGAAACGCGAGCAATTCTTGTGTTACTTCAAAGTCAGAAATCACGCCACGAGACAAGGGGCGCACAACACGAATGTGCGGCGGCGTCTTACCGAGCATGTTCTTTGCATCTTTTCCAACCGCAACAACTTGCGATGTCTTTTCATTGACAGCAACCACTGTAGGTTCTGAGAGTATAACTCCCTTCCCGAGCACATACACAAGTGAATTAGCAGTCCCAAGGTCAATGCCAATGTCAGTCGAAAGAAGTGATGGTGGAATGAATGACTTACTCATACTCGCCCGTTACAATCTGATCACGCGAGAGTTTCTGTACACTACCGGTCGCCCTGTCGACTACTTCATACATACCATCTTCGAGCGTTTTCTTTCCCACAACAATACGAGTTGGAATACCGATGAGGTCACTATCGGCAAATTTTTCCCCTGCTCTCACATCTCTATCGTCATACAACACTTCCACACTATTCTTAAGTAAGTCAGCATACAATGATTCAGCAAGATCTTTTGCTGCAGCATCATCT
>CAZWFZ010000124.1:1212-1515 GCA_964633455.1 uncultured Candidatus Peribacteria bacterium
TCTTGTGTTGCACACACGAGATGCACTTTAAACGGCGCGACATTTTTTGGCCACGCTAGACCTTTCTCATCTCCGAGAACTTCTACAATAGTACCCATCAATCGAGAAATTCCGATGCCGTAACTTCCCATAACTACAGGAACTTTTTCTCCCTGCTCATTGACGTACGTAAGTCCAAGAGGTTCTGAGAATTTTGTACCAAGATTAAAGATATTACCTACTTCAATAGATTTCTTTTCTACAAGCTCTGATTTCTTTAATCCAAGTTTCTCAAGCGCCTCGTCAGTGTATACTTCTTTATTT
>CAZWFZ010000124.1:1525-1802 GCA_964633455.1 uncultured Candidatus Peribacteria bacterium
CTCTGATATGGTTTGGAACTCTTCGGAATCAGGTGCAAAGATGCCACCGGACGCATGAGTGATGTAGGTACTCTCTCCTATGCCAAGTCGATTAAAAATCTTGATGTAGGCAGCTCTTACTCGTTGGTATTCTTCAGCGTGCTCATTTTCGTCTTTTGAAAAAGTATACAGGTCTTTCATTAGGAACTCCTTGCCACGCATAATTCCAGATTTGGCGCGTAACTCGTTTCGAAACTTTGTTTGGAATTGATACACAATCTTTGGTAGATCGCGATAG
>CAZWFZ010000124.1:1812-2971 GCA_964633455.1 uncultured Candidatus Peribacteria bacterium
TGAACCAATTATCAACTTTCGCATCATCCCATCTATCAGTTCGCTCCCAAATTTCTTTGTCTTGAAGAGCGGTCATGACAATTTCTTGACTCCCAATATTGTTTAATTCCTCTCGTACAATTGTTTTAATGTTCTCTAGAACTCGCAATCCTAATGGAAGAAATGAGTATACGCCCGCCAACTCTTTGTGAATATATCCGGCACGAATGAGTAACTCAGCATTCTTGGCTACCTCATCCTTTGGCGCTTCTTTTCGAGTCTTGGTAAATAGGTGGCTTTGTCGCATAGAAATATAGGTCTCTACAAGGTTAATACGCCAATAATAGCTTATATTTTCAGGGTTTGTAAGTAGGTTGACTTTTATTAGTTTAAATGCTCTTATTGTGAAAGGTAGTGATCTCCCCTACACCTATCTAAACTACTGTGTTTACGATCGAGTGAAATCGAACGTAAGGCCTGAAGCCCTGTAGTTTCTGAACGGGAAAATGGAAAGTTGAAAAATGAATGCACGTACAGTTATTGCAAAGGCCCTCACTAATGACGAATTACTCAATCAGTTGTCGGAGAACTGGAAAGCCAGCACCTCATGTAAGGTCAATCCCGTGGTAGATGCAATTGAGTCACATAAGGTTCTTAAAAAATCAGTTCTATTGGGGCTGATTTCACTCATCGCATTTGGTTTAGTGATTGTTTTCTTTAAACATTACACGACCTGGCACATATTCTTGCTCTTACCAATTATTGTATTATGCGCTAAGTATTCGCTTATTACGTATCTTGATGCTCGTCTATACCGCCATAATGCCAAGAGATTCCTCAAGGCCTTATCAATTGTAGAATCATTCCTCGATAATCGTAACGACGGACCAGATACAACCTTTTGGGGTATGTGTGGGCAAAGTACCACTGAACGACTTAAGATTGGTGGATATATACTGAAGCCCCTGACGAATAGAATCAAAGCTATTGAAAAATTCGCCTGGCATCAAAAGAAGGTAAAGTCCCTCAGGGCAGAGTTTTTTCAAACTCACTCTAGTCTCGCTAACATTGGCTTTTCAGAAAGAGATCATACCATCTACTGGCAATAACAAGTAGAAACAAGGCACATTAGCAACCTCGAATACGCCATTTTTATTTAACAAATGTAAATTAAAAAAAA
>CAZWFZ010000125.1:0-2919 GCA_964633455.1 uncultured Candidatus Peribacteria bacterium
CTAGAGTTTTTTGCTACTTTTTGGATCATGCCAAAAAGGAGGGCCCACCGCCAGGTGTGTAATTTTCTTGCATATCCCCGACTTTCCACTATCCTACAGACAAGAAAGTTTCTCTTTATTTTTGAAGAAATAAAGACTATGGCATTGTTTGGGAAATGAAAAGAAGAAGAAGGATACGCAAAGCTCGAACAGCTTTTTTTGCGCAATGCTGATGATCAAGCATTTGTGTTGGGTGAAGACATCCACACGCATTTCCCGACACATATCCCTACGATGCTTCTCCTGGCGCGTCTCCATCTCAAACACAATCATTTCGACAAGGCACACGAACGATATACCAAGATACTCGTGCTAGATGCTTTACATACCGATGCTCGTTTGGGGAGGGCAGAAGCCTCTTTGGCGGAAGATGAAACGGAAAATGCGCTTCTCGATTATCTCCAATTGTATGAGACTTCTTTCAACACCACATCCTATTTGATAGCACTCGGTAGCTGCTTTGAAAAACTCAATTTGCATCAAATAGCGCATAGATATTATGAAAAGGCAGTGAATCAATCACCCTGAGAGCTCAAAGCATTGGTTGCCTTTGGGAATCATCTCATGCTCACGGGCCAGTGGAAGTCTGCGCAAGTCCAATGTCTGCGTGCCAAAAAAATGTACTATGATCATCCTGGAGAATATGATAGTGCGCTCGGAGAAGAGGTTACTCAACTTGAAAATGAACTAAAACAGCTCATGATGCCTCAGCCTACAGAGCAGGTAATCAAAAAAAATGTGAAGAAAAAAACGACCTCCAAGACTGAGAAGAAAATAAAGAAGGGGAAATAAGAACTACTTAAGGTAGACTTAGCTTCGGTGCATATACTGCACCATATTCACTTAGCACATCTCATCTCATGATACAAGCATCTGATCTTTTTGTAGACTGTCTCGTTGCTCACGGCGTCACTACTATTTTTGCGGTTCCCGGAGAAGAAAATCTTGACCTCGTCGAGTCGATTAGGAAAAGTTCCATCAAGATGATAATTACGAGGAACGAACAAACAGCTGTCTTTATGGCAGCAACTCGAGGGAGACTGACGGGCAAAGTAGGTGTTGCGTTGGCAACTCTCTGACCCTGAGCTACCAATATGGTCACCGGTGTTGCACACGCACAGCTTGCAGGGGTACCTATCTTGGTCATCACGGGCCAAAAACCTATCAAGGTTTCCAAACAAGGAGGATTCCAAATCATCGATGTCGTAGGCATGATGCAACCGATCACCAAGCGAGCAACCAGTATTGTAGATATTCAAAGAATCCCTGCTACGATCGCACAAGCACGGACACTCGCTGAGACCGAAAGGCCTGGTGCAGTTCATATCGAACTCCCCGAAGACATCGCGAGAGAAACAACTAACAAAATGAGTTGTCCGGTGATGCCACAGAGCATCAGGAGACCAATCATTGATCAAAAAATGCTAGTTCAACTCATCACCACACTCCAACAAGCGAAACGCCCACTTATCCTTGTCGGCGCATGAGCAAACAGAAAAAGAATTACCAACTATCTCACCAAGTTTATTCAAAAAACTAATATCCCTTTTTTCACCTCGCAGATGGGTAAGGGTGTCGTCGATGAATCATTGCCTCAATACCTCGGTACGTGAGCGCTCACTAGTTGAGACAGCTTACACAAGGTTATTGATCAAGCAGACTGTGTCTTGGCTGTTGGCTATGACGGGATTGAAAAACCGGCAACCATTCTAGACCGTTGCAACACCACATTGATTCACATCAATTTTTCTCCTGCACAAATTGATCAGACCTATCAACCTACCCTCCAGGTCATTGGTGATATCGGAAGCACCTTTTGGCAGTTATACGAAAGTACTCTCGATACGTCGCATCGAGATTTTACTGACATGTATGCAGATGCGCAAGCATATCATGCAGACATGCAACATAAAACTGAAACTGAACTCGCGCAATCTACCGTTTGACTCAGAGCACTTGCACATATCTTGAGACAGCATTTGTGAGCACAAGATGTTTTGGCCCTCGATAATGGTCTGTATAAATTATGGCTCACGAGAAACTTCCCTGCGTACAGTGCCAATACCTTCCTCGTAGACAACGCACTAGCAACTATGGGTGCTGGTGTCAGTATTGGTATGGCAGTGCGCTTGCTTGATAAAGAACATGAAGTTGTTTGTGTGGTCGGTGACGGTGGTTTGATGATGAACTTGGGTGATTTACAAACAGCCGTCACATTAGGTGGCCCCCTAACCATCATCCTCCTCAACGATAATGCGTATGGGATGATAAAACGAAAACAACAAGCTATGGGTCTTGAAGATTTCGGTCTCGATCTCACCAATCCAGATTTCAGTATACTTGCCAAAGCATTTGGTGCAGACTATCAACTAGCAAACTCTCCTACGCAACTCCAAGAAGCACTCCAGAAAACATATATGCAACCTGGTGTCCATCTAATTGAAGTACCGATTGTGTATCCTGCAGAAGTGAACTAAGAGAATTAAGATTTGAGACTTGAGAAATAAGAGTTTACGTACTTGTAACTGTGGTCTACCTGTAGGCAACAAAGCGGTGTAGCCTTAGCTAATATTGCAATCTAGAAAGTATAAAATACTATAGAAGCATTATGCTAGATACTTCAAAACTATTTCAGAACATCAATGGTAATTCTGGAATCTGGAGTCTGGAGTCTAAATTCTTAAATCTTAACTCTTAATTCTTAACTCTTATATCTCATGTCTTCCCCTTTCTACCTCGCCGGCCAACGAATCACCAGCAACGAATCACTCGATGTACATTTTCCATTCAATGACGAAGTGATCGGTAGCGTCTCTCTCGCACAACCTGAACATATCGAAGCTGCGATCGTTGCCGCACAACAAGCATTGCCACAAACTG
>CAZWFZ010000126.1:0-2915 GCA_964633455.1 uncultured Candidatus Peribacteria bacterium
CGAAAGCAATACAAAAAACCATGAAGAGCCTAGAATCACCTCAGTCATCACTCAAGACAGGTCTTTCGTTGCAAGCGCAGCAGGAAACTGTTTTGGCATTGCTGACGGGTGGTAAAGAAGGCAAGCTGGATCACAACGTGATGTACAATCGATATAATGAATTGACAGGAGAGAATGGTGTCCAAGCATTTCGAGATTTCTCACAAACGCCGATGTATCATGAAGATATCGTGGAACCGGAACGCCGTTTGATCGAACAATATGCGCCACAGTTGCGTAAACTACTAGGCAATAAATTCCGTGATATCGTAGAGCTCTGACCGGGAAATGAAAAGTTTCAATATTTTATGCGTGCTTTGTGATATAGTGCAGAAGAGAAAGATACTTTTCGCTACTTGCCTTCTGATGGCTCTCAAGTCGCGACCAACGCCTGAAAAGAAGATGCACAAGCGGTAGGTATCACCTGTGGGAATGCTATCAATGAAGATCGAGCAACCGCAGATTTTTCGCATGCGCAGGACGCATTGTATCTCTGTTTTGGATGAGGATTGTGGAACAATGACGTGAGTAAAATCGTACGTAATTTGCAGTCGGGAAATATGGTAAGATGATGAAAATTATTGACGACGTGTTTTGTGTTGCCTGACCCTGATGCTCCTGACTATGTGGATCAGGTATATCGTATTAAGGCGATCTATGGAGACAACGATCCTGCAAATCCCTATCGTAGTGAAATCTCCTATCGTGCTTCGAAGAACATGATTTTGAAACCATTCGTTGCATTGGGTTTTCCTGAAGAAAACTTAGATCTTGCAGTGATTTGGCACGACTCCATAGATGGAAAATCTGCCGGTGTGACCTTGGGTGCGCGTGTGGTAGAATCATTTCAGAAAACTCTCGGTGATCGTATCTTGCATCAAGAGGCTGGCGCAGTCATGTGACTGATCGAAACACCAAGAGAAACTTCTCAACAAGTAGCTTCTGAACTGAGAAGAGGAGGGGCGAACGATCCGCAAATTCTGGGCGATGGACAGGTGCGTCTGGCAGTTGCTAGATTACCGAGGAAACCAGCGCCTACGTGGATGAAAAAAACTGCTCTCTATGCATCCACGATTCTCGCGTTACTCACATGAGGTATCAAAACAGGGGCGTATATCCAAAACGAACAGCAACAAACCAAGCAACAAAAAATATTTGAAGAAACATTTTATCATGAGCAACGCACCACCAAAGAACTCGAAGGTGTTTTGACGAAGAATGAAACAGAAGCAAGAAAGATTATTTACTTGCTCGAGTATCGCTATGCAAATCAGCTCAACGATCAGCAGAAAAGTATGATTAAAGCAATGTTTTATGATTGGATCAAGATACATCCCGAATATATGGCACAACAATTTTACGGATGACAGATGTTCTATTCCACGGATAATTATGTGCCATCGATGGAAAGTAGATTTGTACGAGAACACAAAAATCAACTCACGACGCTGGGTTGTATTACTACTCCAAATGCTTCCTTGTTGTATTATCAAGAAGCGTTGTTCAATACTTATAATTATGAGTGAGAACAATTGGAGTTTGCAGAAGTGGAGCAAGAATTACCAAACTATGAACGTGAAAGTATAAGTACATGATATAATTCAGATACCAAAGAAGAAAGCTTTGATCATTTTTCCTATCTTACAGGTATCGTTCATATAGATGGTAAACCATACATGGTGTTTAAATGGATGAAGGATCGTGGTTGGCTACTTCAAGAAAAAGATCCAGAACTCCGTGATTTTGGAACCGGTACAGATGACTTTGCTATCGACATTATCCAGCAAGGTCAAGTACCTCTCCTAGCACAAAAAATCTGTCAGCACATCAATAAACAATTTGGTGAGGGGATTGTTGGAGTTATGAACGGACAAGAGGTGGTAGCAAAATATCTCACTGATCTCTATGCAAAATGATATGATCTTTCGTACTTATTGACAGGAGAAGAGGTTGAGTACCGAGGTAGTGAGAAGCCAAGTATGATTGAAAGTTTCGTCGTCGGTTTTGTCATGCCAGATCTCCATGACCAATTAACTACCTGATCATATGCGATGCATGACTTGGATAATCAGAAACTCTGTACAAGAATGGATGAGATAGGCAATCTCCATATACCGCTAGCTGACATTAATGTTTTTTTGCATAGTTACCTGCCAGACAAATATGTGGATGCTCATCAGACGCAGTCGAAACTGTTGCAAGTTTTCTTAGCCGATCGTGCGTGGACCTTTCTCGAAGACGATTGGGATAGGAGATGTCGATTGGCAGAGCATAGTACAGAGCTTGGATTGCCTGAACTCGCTTTCCCACAAGATTTGGAAAACTATATTACAAACGGGAAGTATGATCCCAAATCTGTTTTGCAAAACTTACCGATAGGGGACATCCATGGGTATAGCCTGCCTTTCACTGGAGGCTATCGTACATTCTCTGGCGAGGTGATTGATCTGGGGCAGTATAGTCTAAATGGACGAACAAATCACACCATAGTGGGAAGAAAGGTAAACGTTGGCGTGAAGGAACAGATACGAAAGAAGTACTCGTCAGGCAAACTAAAGAAAGCATACCATTCCAATATGCATGGTTGAAATTATGAGATCAAAGAAAAATCACAGATCATCAATTACTATCTCGATCAAATACCTTTTTCGTCTGCACCTGTGCATGAACTCATGGAAGATTATACAGAGTGGAAGGCAAGACAAAAGATCTACGAAGCTAAGAAAAGTGGTGAATATAAAAAAGCATAGTCATAATTCGAGTAGCTGTTATTACTTTTTGACAACAGTATAGTATTGACATATATTGATTTTTGTGATAAAATATGTATGGTGTGAGGGCAATGAAATATTGCACTTGAGAACAATTTATTTCTC
>CAZWFZ010000127.1:0-2911 GCA_964633455.1 uncultured Candidatus Peribacteria bacterium
TTGCTGATCTACGTACTGGCAATCGTAAACCGCTCTGATTCGTTATCTGACAACTGATGCAAAAATCTGCTGGGGCGCTTGACCCCAAAGATGTAGGAACGATTATTGAAAAATATATAGAACGTCATTCTGAGGCGTAGCCGAAGAATCCAGGAAATGTCCTCTGCCAGAGCCACATAGTTACAAACAATTGCTTCGATAAGATTTGCCTGTATAGTTATTTTCAATACACAATATACGTTTTCCTGGATTTGCTATCCCTTTAGGGGCTTCACCCACTCGCTCTGCTCGGGGCTCAGCATGACGGTCTTCCCTTTCGTTTCACTCAAGGTCAGCATGACGAACGAATACAAATCTATTGCATTATTACTTGTTGCTTGAAATTTCTTGTTGTACTTTGGTGATAGTTTCTTTCATTTCTTGCATGAGTTCTTTTGCATGAGACGCGTTGCCCGTAGCGTATGCTTGCCCTGCAAGTTGTGTATAATGTGAGCTGATTTTGTCTATGATGATAGCTAGTTGTTTAGCAGGCATCGTTTGACTATTGATATCTCTGACGGTTTGCTCGTCCAAATACGTGCTCAGGAGTGGATGAGCTAGTGTGTTTTCTAGTGATAATGCTACACGATGGAGAAGTTGTTGAGTAGCGCCAGTGAGATACTCTTTTTCCCAGAGATGTTGTGGTGCAGTTGCGACTGCAGCAGGACCGTGGGTGTGTGTGTCACACATGTGATGTAGTTATTTGCTAAAATGCTGTTGTATATCTTGTATCTTTTTTCGATATTTAGTCAAGAGTTCTCTCAACTCAAAAACTAGCAATCATTTAGTTTGCTTGGTATACTGCGCGATGAGGAAATCCTCCTTTTGGTGTTCTGTGAGGGCATTGATTTGTGCAAAATGGAGTGATGCATCTGGATCTTCTTCGTTGTGCGTTGCCTCATTATAAATCCATGGTCCTTGAACTGCTCGGAGGAGATTATGTCTATCTAGGAGTTCAGCATATGCTTGGATGAAGGATACTCATAGCTGTGCAAACCGACCATCATATTCGGTTTGTGAGAGCAGTGATCACACTACTTGTGCTTTGGGAATGAGGTTCACATCTTTGAGGAGGAGAACATCGGTGCGTCAGGTTATCTTGTCGCTATTTCGCATGAACGCATTATCATAGACTCCTGCATCATAGACAACCATCCTACGTCCTGTAGCACTAGTATGCGTCGTCCCAAATGACTCAGGTGCGTATTGCACATGCTGTTCGCTCAACAAGATCATACTGCTTCACAACAATGCTCCCAACTGATTCGATAAACGTCACGGAATAGAAATTTGTAACTGTGGATCGTTGTCGATGAGTCCTGCTTCTTCCATACAGTTGATCATAAAGAGGAGCTCTTCAGGGAAATTACTCGGTGGAAGCAGGAGTGAGGTGTTAGCATGAAGTAATTTGAATGAAGTTGCATCCAATCCAAATTGTTTCTTGAAGTCATATATTTTATGTGCATCAATTGCGCTTGGGAAATGAATCTTCCCTCAGATGGAATACAGCCCTGCATATTTTTCTGCAAGCTGGGAAATATTTTGGTGATATGCTCTGATCAATCAGAGTGTGCTTTGTTGTTGACGGAGACTGACGGGGAGCAGAGTTTCTGTGAGTGGATTATCACTATGCAGTGTCCTGGCAAGTGAGGTGATGATTGCAAAGTTTCTCCCAAGACGACCGCCTTTTCTTTGTTTTTCTTGATAATATTTTTCTGGATTCTGTTCATATTTTCTTCGTCTGTCATATTTTTTCTTAGCACTTGCGTAGTCTGATTGGAGTTTGTCTATTGTTAGTTTATAGAGTTGCGCACTAATTTCCTCAGTAGTTTGGGTGAGCAGTGGTGGCAACGTAACAGTAGTCTGCTGTTGTATGAACGTGATGAGACGAATGACCTTATCATGCACTTCAGTGTAGATGGTTTGTTGCAGCACATCGCTATGTGCTTGCATCAACGGCAAGATCGTTTCATGAGTAAATACTACAGATGGATCAATAGCGACGGGAGTTTTACTCATATCAAAATCTCTGTGAGGTGTGTTGGTGAGTCCACCAGCTTGATTGGTGAGCGATCTGAGTGTCCCACAAAGGTCTCACAATGTCGCTTTGTCGAGCGTGAGAAGCTGCTTGAGAGGTATGCCAAAAATTTCTTTGAGATAGGAGATTTCACTTGCGAGACTTCACAAAAAATGTGTTTCCTTCTGGGGACTTGCTTGATAGGTAGGGCTTGGTGGCATAGGAGTGAGTACGCCTACGTCTTCCATAAACACATTACTGAGGTGAAAATAATCTGCACACGGGAAACTCGTATATGAGCATTGTTCGATGATGTGTAATCTCTCTCCAATAAGTTGTGGGTCAATAAAAATATTTCTCATATGTTCTTTGCCATATAGATCAATGTAGTGTTCAACATGACTTGTTGATATAATTCACGTTTGTTTGTTTTCGAGTTCGGTAACCAGCCATGAGATCAAGCAACCATCATCGATATCGAGCATCGTACACATTTCCAACGCATAGCGCAGATGGTGTGAGGTGAGTAATATGCTCATTTCTGATGTATGCTGGACGCATTGTGCTAGGGTGGTAGTGGAGAGTTTATTGAGTAAGTGCTGATTTAATTGTCTACGCTGTTGGAGGTCACGATCTTCAGTCGCAGGAAAACTGCTGAGCAGGAGGTCGAGCAGTTGTAGTTTGGTGGTATCAAAAGGAGCATTGGGGAGCATAATCCCAGGTAGTCTATACTCAACTTCTGGCTGTGGTTTGCTCAAAGCGTTGTTTTGCTACTAAAAACGTAGCATTTTATAATTATATTTATAATTAAGTCAATACAATGCTGAGTTATTTATCTTTTCTTGTGATGGGTAT
>CAZWFZ010000128.1:0-2740 GCA_964633455.1 uncultured Candidatus Peribacteria bacterium
CCGAAACCAACTTTACTTTATTATACCAGATGAAACTTTTCTTGGCATCTGCACTTGATAAAATGAAAGACCAACTCCTCGCGGAAGTAGGAAGTTTACAGGGCAAAAAAATTGCATACTGTATCAATCCAGCAGATGAAAGCATTGCAGTTGAGTGAACTGATATTCGATGGCTCAAAAATGATAGAGATATGTTTATAGATTGTGGAGCAGAACTGATGCCAATTGATTTGAGAGTGCTGCAAGGTGAGGAGTTGAAGCTAGTTTTGGAATCTTGCGATATGATCTATGTGTCTGGAGGAGAGAATGCATATTTTCTTTCAGTTGCCAAACAAAGTGGTTATTCTGATTTTATATCTGATCTTGTAAGTAACCAAAATAAAGTATATATGAGTACCAGTGCGTGAAGTTGTGTGATGGGGAGCTTGGTTCGTACGTATGCTGAAGATGGTTCTCTTGTTGGCCATATTCCTGGATATGGATTCTATCAAACCATACTTATACCTCACCGATGAGGAGGGAGTGTAGCTAGTAGGACAAAATATCTTTCCCAAATGGGGTATATGTATGATACTTCATCTAGTTTTCTGACACTTACTGACCAGCAAGCAATCGTCGTCGATGATCATGGTATGAAGATAGTGACTACGCCAAGCGAATAAAAGTATATTTTCTTCTGTAGTTATTCTTGGGAAAATGAGAGATAAGTGGTATCACAGATGGTGATACCTTTTTTTATTTGTCTCAAATCAACTATGCATACTCAGCTCCCACAAGAACACATCATGGCAAAAATTCTGGTCATCATAGGGCACAAAGTGTTACTGGATAAAGATTTAGCTCAACTATTTGGAGTAGAAACAAGAGTATTGAAGCAGGCAGTGCGTAGGAATATTGATCGTTTTCCTGAGGATTTTATGTTGATATTGAGTGAGTAGGAGGTAAGTAGCATGGTATCACAATTTGTGATACCACCTAAATCCTATTTGTGATGAGCCTTTCCATTTGCTTTCACTGAACATGGAGTTCTTTATTTTTACTCCGTCATTGCGAGCCTCGCAGTGGTGCGGGGCGTGGCAATCCAGTGGTTTTAAGATTTTACATAGTATATGACAAAGTTATTTGATGAGCGAAATTTACAAAAGAAAATGATTGATCAGAGCCGTCGCAAAGTATTTGTGAATGAAAGAGAAATATGGCTTGCTCACTTGTGAGTTAATGTAAGACATGAAATTGATGGGAAATGAGATACATATGAAAGACCAGTACTAATACTTAAAAAACTTTGATGACTTTTTTTAATATTACCTATGACAACAGGTTGAAATGAGTGACCTTGGTATTATGATTTGCCTCATACAATCTTTGGTAAGCGTTCTCGCCTAATACTTTCACAAATTAAAGTAGTAGATAGAAATAGATTTGCGAGGAAGATACGAAAAATTGACCATAAACTCTTTTATGACATAAAAGAAAAACTTAAAACATTTCTGTTTTAAGCCTTTATTCGCTCCACTACGATTGCAGTGGAGGAGGTCCCGAAGGACATTTGTGCTTTCAATATACTCAAAAAGACAAAAAAAGCAAGGAAATAGATGTGCTTGGAGGTCACAATTTGTGTTCCAGCCCTTCGCAGCATTGATATGGCATTCTCTCAACAATTTGCTATAACAAGACGTTTATATAGCAACAACTATGGCAAAGCGAGTTTTCCCTATTATGATGCTGATTGCTTTTGAAGCGGTTGCAGATTATTTTGCGACTAAGTGGGGCAATGGAGGACAGAAAGCAATTATTGCTTTCACGGCAATCTTTTTCTATATCGTCTGCAATACGTTTTGGTTGTTTGCGCTCAAAAATGGCGTAGGGCTGGGTAAAGGAAACATCATCTTCGCAGTGTGAAGTAGTATCATGGCGATAGCGTTGTGAATCTTCATCTTCCATGAGCAGTATTCACCTATACAAATGGCAGGGTTGGTACTAGGGATTATTTCGTTGTTGTTGGTGAATTTGGAGTAGAGAAAATTTTATGATTACTATCCTATGACTGAAAATACGTTGCTTCGCGATGCTCTCGACAGCACCGACAACATCACCTATACGCAACAGATACGTGGACTCAATGAGGAGACGGTGCGTGCAATTTCTGCACACCTTGATGAACCACAGTGGATGCTGGAGCATAGATTAGCATCGCTCGAGCAGTTTTTCAAAATGGAGATGCCGACGTGGTGACCGACACTTGCAGGGTTAGATTTCAATGAGCTTGTTTACTATGCACAACCAGAGCAGTCGGAGATGCAAAGTGATTGGGAGAAGGTAGATCCGACCATCAAGGAGAAGTTTGCACGTTTGGGGATTCCTGACGCAGAGCAACGCTACCTGGCGGGAGCGGGCGGACAGATGGACTCTGAAGTCGTCTATCATAATATCAAAGCGAAGCGAGCAGAGAAGTGAGTGATTTTCGAAGACATGTCGTGAGCAGTGAAATCGCATGAAGCATTGGTCAAAAAATATTTCATGAAATTGATTCCCAAACATGACCACAAATTTATGGCGCTCCATGGAGCTGTCTGGTCGTGATGAACGTTTATTTATGTGCCACAGGGGGTGATCGTAGATGAACCTCTCCAGGCTTATTTTCGCATGAACTCATTATCAGGAGGCCAGTTTGAGCATACGTTGATTATCGTAGAAGATGATGCGCAGTGCGATTATATCGAAGGATGTAGCGCACCCA
>CAZWFZ010000129.1:0-2725 GCA_964633455.1 uncultured Candidatus Peribacteria bacterium
GAAAAAATTACAAAAGGATGCTGAGTATCAGCGTCTTGTACAAGAAAACAATAGACTCTGGAAACTCAGCGAAAAAACCTTCAAAGAACTGAGCAAGGAGCTAAAAAGGTAATTTGATGCTATTTTCAAATCCCGCAGTACCTGCGGGATTTTTTATTTGAACCATCAAAAAAATCACGTAAGTGATATTTTTTTGAATGATTCAATTATCCCGTACCAAAGGTACGGGAATCCTTCTTCGCAAGCCAAATCTCGTCAGAGATATTTTTTTAGAAGTATGAATCTTTTGCATCTTCATAACGAAGTATGATTGATGTAATTATCCCATGCCGAAGGTATGGGGCTTTATTTCGCCATCATAACGCTGAGATTTTTCTCGATTGACACAATCCTCACTACCCAAAAAGCAACTCATTCGTTTTGCTCTTGGTAACTCCCGATCGGTCCTTTTCCAAAAGCGTCACTAATTGTTGTGAGAGAACATCCACCTGCAGTCATAAGGCCTGTAGCTCACTTTGTTGTGATACTATATTACCTAGTTGCGTCTGAACAAATGCCTGATACTCCTCGACAGTGGCTTGGCTACCACGAGAGACCAGGCTAATCAAAAAACGATTTGCATTAATTTGCTCTTGGTCTTCTTGGACGTCTAGGAGATCATCCAACACTTCACCCAAACAATCAAACAACTCTACCGCATCACTATAACAGTTTGGTTGTTGAGCAAGATGACATATCAACTTTCTTTGTAAATATATGTCGCATGACTTGATACGATAAAAATCATGGAGAGTATAATCAAGGGGCGTACGATCAGCTTTCTCTCAACTCGTCTGCTTTCTCATACCCAGTTCGATCTCATAAAAATCAAAGAGACGTTGGGTCAATATCTGCGCCTCATCAGATCAGACAACTATTTGCGTCAATGCAAACACATCTTGCTTGGTCACCTCTGCTTGTGCGTATAACTCACTCAAGGGGAGCTGATCATTTTCACACAGTTGATCAAAGTCGAAAATATGATATTGCAACATAGTAGTAATCTGCTGTATACTCGTACGATCATGGACCGAAACACCTAGCGCTTGTGTATAGGTAAGCATATCTCTCTCTTCCCATAATTGCTGCACCTTATCCAAAATCGCCTGCTTGGAAAATACAAATACCATATGACCAATAAAGTAATATGTAAAATATATGTGAATCATATGATAGACAAGCCAAAACGTAATACTATAGGAACCTCTGAAAAAGTCGAAAAAGTTGGTTTGCTAAACTTTTTGAGACGCATGAAGAGTTTCGTCAAGGAGGCGTGATAACTGGCTTTTCGTAAATACCTGAGATATTTGATAATACACCGATATTACCTACAATAGGTATTTTGCAGAGCCTCCTATATTTAATTTAAGCTTTGCTTAATCAAGAAAAGTACTATAATGATGCATGTTCTTTTTTTAGACAACTCCCCTGCTCTGTGTATGCTTCTTTCGACCTCTCAACGTATAGCTCTGCGTTTTACGCTCACCATTGCGGTGATTGTTTTTGTGTTGGGAATTGTGATCAATGCAATTTTTTTCTGAAGTCGACGACGTAGAGAGCAGGCACGTTTTGCGCCACTGGCTACCGTAGCTGATCTAACCTCTCCCACTCCGAGAGAACGTCTCATGCTCCAACAAATGCAAAGGAAATTTGCCAAACAATATAGCGCGGCGTTTGGCCCCAGAGATATTCTGCTCATCGATGTACATAGTATGGAGGCACAAGAACTCGAAGAACACACTGTCCGAAAAAATATTTCACACTTCGACGACGAACGATATCTGTATCGAATGACGCCTGCAGGTGATGAACTCGTCATAGTTGATGTTTCTATGACCGTCAACAATCAAATAATATTGCTGTGGATTACATTAATCACCGTGATTGTTTGTAGTCTCATTGGGTACGGGGTTTCCCTCATCGTCGTCCAAAAAAGCTTACGCGACTTGCACACCCTTGCTGAGAAAGTACAAAAAATTGATGTCGATACCCTAGAAACTAAATTCACCTTTGATCATCTCCCCGCCCATGATGAGATGCAAATCGTTGCTTCTTCACTCCAGCAGATGACCACTACCGTGCATGAACAAGTCCAAGCAATCAAACAGTTCGTTGCTAATGTTTCTCATGAATTCAAAACTCCTTTGATGTCGTTGCAGTCTACTATTGAAGTTGCACAAAAAACCAAACAATATGATCATCTCTTCACCAACGTCCGTGAGCAAGTAGGGAGTATGCAACGTCTGTTGGACACCCTGACGCTCCTGACACGTTTGCAATCTACACCTGATATACACCTCCAAAACATTGCACTCACTCCTCTCCTCACCCAGCTGGTCGCTACTGCACAACACACGTATCCAGACAAAATAATTATCCTAACCAGCACTGATGATCTTACTATCAAGTGAGATGCCGGCATCATAGAACGCATCATCACAAACCTACTGGATAATGCAGGCAAGTTTACACCTGCAGGTGGTCAGATAACAATCAATGCAACCCCGCATCATCTCATCATAGAAGACACGGGATTTGGTATTGCACCACATGATCTCGCTCATATTCGAGAACCTTTCCGACAAGGAGATGCAGCGAGAAACACGAGTTGATTTGGATTGTGATTGAGTCTTGTGAAACAACTCGTTGGTCTCATGCATCGAAAAATCAGCGTCAAAAGCGAACT
>CAZWFZ010000130.1:0-2704 GCA_964633455.1 uncultured Candidatus Peribacteria bacterium
ATTGCATCCAGCAAAGTGATCGTCTTGTAAGGATGCAACGGATCGCTGGCCAATAGTCCCAGTGGGATACCACGTCTCCTAGCGAGTTCCGTGATGATTCCTCTGCCCGTAGCATTGAGTGACGTGACAAATCCACTCGCCATGATCTGCACCATAGATTTATAAAAGAGGCTATAGGTAGTTGCGTCATCTACTTTGTCAGCCATTGCCTGGAGCGCACCTAGTGCCGTTTTGGGAGTCATATTTCAGATACCACCAAACTTGAAAGCATCATATATTTCATAGATATTGCTATTTGCAAGTCATTTCGCTACTTCACCTGCTTTGCTCACCTGACCGATGTCCATAGCATTTCATTCAACGGTTCTACCAAACTTCGTACCAAAAATTTCTAGATATGCATTTTCTTGTGTTTCTTTGGCAATATACCACATCTCTTTCTTCGCTATCAAATCCAAATCCGCATCTGTTGGTTTGGGATTACTCCTGACTCTATCGATGAGTTCTTTGTTCTCTTGCATAAATATGGCGTGTTGTTGTTTGCCCAAGATTGCCTCTACCCATTTCCCTTGATGTGCATAGTCAGCTAATTTTCTAAAATAAGCACCTCCATTATTGAGCGCATAGAGCAAGTAGCCCGCTGCTTTTTGTCTAAACTGTGTTTTCTCAGAATAATTACCAAATACTTCTCTGACGATCAACTCAGAGGTCTTGGCTCCATGGACAGAGTTATCACCTTCGCCCACACGACCGATACGATCTTGATAGCCTTTGATAACCTGTGAAATATTGGTTTCGAGTTCTCCTTCTGCATCTGCCAATACCTCACTGATGTGGAAGAGATCAACGTTATCAAATCACAACGATCACAATCATTTTGCGAATCTATAATAGAGAATGGCAGACTGGAATTTGGATTCTTGTTCCATCTTGTGTTTGTAGGCAGCAGGGAATTTACCTATTGCACTCTTCAAGACTTTCCAACTGACAAAATAATCTGTCCAATGACTACTTCTTCTCTCGCGTGCTTCAGCCTTTTTTCACCAACCATGATACTCAGCATCGGTGAATGGCATCAGTTGTTTATCTATCAAGAACATCATATACGAATCTAGGTCCATGAGCTGGGTGGTATTATCGCTCATGCTCGTGACTCTGACGGAATCTCCTGTCTGCTCTACCGCATAAAAGTAGGGATCAGGCACATCCTTGGTATGTTTTTCATAGGTCTTTCCCACATAGGTGATAGGAGCCCATTGATCTTTTCCACCAGAGAACATTTTCTTCTCTCGCTTTTGATTTACGTTGTCTGCATTCCATGATGATTTGAAATCAGATACTTTGCTTTGTGAACTATCAAGTTTAGAAGTGATGTAGGTATGGAGGTCTGCAGGTGTATTGCTAGGTGAAAATTTATAGACATCCCCTTTTGATTGTGCTATCAGATGGCCTAAATCCTCTGAAGATTTTTCTCTTGGTATTCTTTTGCCTTGATGTTCACCTGCACTACCTTCGGTGACACCTGTGATGACAAGATCATACGTAGATCCATTTCCTTGGGTGTTTTCTAATTTTGCTTTGACCCAAATACTTCCTCGTCCAGGCCATTTGGAGTCACTCAATCTCAAAAAGAGTACCGTCCCATTTTCAAATTTTGCGTTATAGTCACCTTTGAGATTACTAAATCTAGAGGCAAAACGTTCGTTGAGACTTTCCCCAGGTGTTTCCTGTTGTTCCTCTGCTCTCGCTGCGTCGATATGTTCTCACACCATATTTTCATGTCCGTTTAGTCATGCATCAAGATTAGCTATACGCTCTCTTTGGAGATGAATGTTATTTCTTTCAGTAGCAATGTTGCTTCTCTCTGTGTCAATGGTCACCACTCTGGGATCAGTGACAAGCGCACCACTAGCAAGCAAAGCATCCCTTTCTTGCTCTAAGGTGAGATCCCTTTGTGTGAGTACTGCATCTCTTTGTGCTAACTCTCCATGTCTGTCAGCAAGTTCTCCTTTTCTTTCACGTATTTTTTCTCGGTATTTGGTAGCAATACGTTTGCGTTCCTCTGCTCGGAGAGGGTCCTTCTGATCTTCTGCGACATTGTTTTTGATGGTCAAGAAATCATAATAGGTGCCATATATCTCAAGCATTTGATTAGCTTTTTCCTCTAGGGTATTTTCAAAAGCAGCGCGCTCTGTTGCTGTGAGGTCTGCCGCTCTCAGTGCTGATTCAAGCTGGTTTCTATAGTTTTCGATTTCATCAATAAATCTATCAAAGTTTTTTAGCATCTCTTGCTGTCTCTTCACGAGCTCTGCATCAGTCGCTCTATTGTTCGTAAGCGTATCCATATCACGGTTAAACTTTCTCACAAATGATTTTACTTTGGTGTCAGCTTCTATCAGTTTTTGTGCCGGTCAAGCTTTTTTGGTATGTTTCAAAAGTTCATTACTCACCCTTTGCAAATCAGTACTGATGGTTTGTAAACGATTTATTCAGGTAGCAATGAGCGGTATATGGGTATGAATGGTATCTACGGCCTCACGCAACGTCGCTGTCTCCCACAAATCCGCCAAACTTGTTTCATCTTTTTCGTATGCATCGAGATGCTTGGTATCGAGACGCCTGACGCTCTCAAAAGTAAATCAGGGAAGAGAACGTGCGATGTGAGTCTCTATACTGCTGAGAGAAACTTTTTGATTCGATGGTG
>CAZWFZ010000131.1:0-2670 GCA_964633455.1 uncultured Candidatus Peribacteria bacterium
AATGCGTTCAATCTACTGAAAATGCATCGAAAGTCAAGAGGATGTCAAGAGCAAAATGTTGGAATAATAGTAAGTTTTTCCCTCTCCTTACCTCTCCCACAGGGAGAGGAAAATCAAAAAATGGCTAGCAGATGCGCTAGCCAGGAATAGTGCTTATTGATTTCAATCGTCCCATGAGTTTGCTAGTTTTCGAGGTAGAACTCATGGTTCCCTTCCAAACATATCAACCAACGCATACTTGATCTTGTATTGCATACCACGCAAGATAGGTATTACTTCTTTGTGATATTCCTTGTAGTTGACTAGATTATGATTAGTTCTCGTAAGTCGTTTGATATCATTCAAAATGGGATCAAATAGTGCTCTTGCTGTTTGTATCTCAATTGAAGGTTCTCAGCCAAGTAGTGGTCCGGCTCAAAGTATTGTATTCCATTCTTCATTGAGTTCTTCAATTTGCTTATCATCAATTGTAAAGAGTTCAACATTAAACATCTCATAGCATGCGTCCCATGTCGTATGACAAGCCGGAGTATCATATTTTTTGAGAAAACTCTCAAGATGGTCATATATATCGATCCGAAATGCGGCAACTACTATTTTATGACCAGATCGAAAGTCATTAAAATCCTTTTGTTGTCCACAAGTTGCTGTGGAACCATCAATTACTATGCACTTCATGTCCTCAAGTTTCGGTGGAATCCTACTATCTCTGGTTGGAGTCGATGTTCCTCACGAATCATCTTGTATATTGTAGTCTTTCAATAAAAGGAATGCTCATCAGATGAGTAGCAATCAAATAAGCATTCCTCCTAAACGTTGTGTCATGGAATTAAAGTTCGTGAATAAAATACTTTCTCATATACTACTACCCCTTAATTGCAAGTGCATTGTAGTTCGTTGGTGCGTCTATCATTGAATCAAGGAACCTCGTATAATTGGCCACATACGTCTTAGGATTATTGGTATAAGGATCCTTAAAACGAATTTGGTATATTCCATTGATATCATCTTCAGTTAGTCCTACGATAAGTACCATATGTCCGCCACCACCTGAAGTAGCTATGTAGTTTGCATTATCCGCACTACCATACTTGCTCTTGATACTAATAAGTGCAATAATCGGTCTCCCAAGTTGCAGTTGTGTCCTAATGAAAGTTTTTGTGTCAGCTCTGCTGGATATGCCAGAGAAAATAGTGGCTCCTGACTTTGACTTCTCACTACAGACATTCCAGTTTGAAAATTCACTTTTGAAAGTACTTGTTCCATTGAGGAATAGACCAATACTTTTCAAAAATATCTCAGCTCCAAAACTATAACTTGGATTATACAGTTTATATCTCATTATGAACTCAGAAAAGCGCAAAGCGATAGCAGTCGTGTAATCTGGAAGACTTACATAAGAATCATGTGGAGTTATCTGTACTCCCATAATTGCACATGCAAGCCCACAAGTGTTATTAAACACATACTTAACTTTCATTGTTCCTTCATATACAGGATATCCACACTTGCCTGTATTTCCAAACTTACTAGTATAATTCCATTGTTCCATAACTCCGTCCTGCCAAACATATCGAAATTTCGATAAGTTCAGATTATAATTCACGCTTACACGTGTTGTCAATACGGGACTACCCGTTGTGTCTATCGTTCCTTCCTCAGAAGCAACTGTTGAGATTGTATCATTTGCAGGAGCTCGATCGAGTATTGGAGACACACTAGTCTCCTTTACGCAAGAACTCAACAGCACAATGATACAAATGATCCATACGCGGATCGCGTTTTTGAAAAAATCTTTCATTTTTTTTGATTTAATTTTTTTTAATAAATAATTTTACACATACTCAAGTCTCACTCTATTGAGCTAAAAAAAGAGTATCACAAAGATCATGAGAGCAGTACTGAGCGACACGTTCTGTTGGATGCAAGAGGTGTGTGGTATCCCGGCAACCAAAGAACGTGTGTCAGTAACGTTATATACAGCAATAGCTGCTACTCTAGATACGTGTATATGTATTTGCTTACTGGTAATGATCTGCTGTGACGTCATCACCATACTCACAGAAAATCAAAATACTAAGAACAACTACAGAATATTTTGAGAATAAATGAAACCTTCACCTGCTTGAATAAAAAAAATGGCTAGCGATACGCTAGCCATTAAGAAAGATATTTTAGTGAGGAGAATCATCTTGAGTTAAGCTTATCTTCCAAGGCAGTAGTTGTCTATCTGCTATGAAATAATCAACCAAGGCATATTTGATTCTATACTGCATCCCACGCAAAAGGGGAATTACCTCCTGGTGGTATTCTTTGACGTTGATAAGACCATAATTTGTTCTCATAAGTCGCTTTATTTCGCTCAAAATAGGATCAAAGCGATCTCTGACTTGTTGTATCTGATTTGAAGTATCTCATATAAGATATGGTGTAGTTGCTCACAAGATATTTTCCCAATCTTGCGAGAGCGCCTCAATTTGTTTGCCGCTTACCGTAAATAGCTCCACATTATACATCTCGTAGCAAGCATCCCATGTGGTATGGCAAGCAGGAGTATCGTATTTTTTGAGGAAAGTGTCCAGGTGATCATACAGAGTGACCCAAAAGGAAATAACCTCAAGTCTTTGTCCAGATCGAAAGTCATTGAATTTAGTGTTTCCTACAAAAATA
>CAZWFZ010000132.1:0-2639 GCA_964633455.1 uncultured Candidatus Peribacteria bacterium
CTTCACGACGAAAACATAATGAGATCAGGCAAGGCGCCACTCCTGCTCGAATTTTTACGAAGAAAATGTAAGGAGTTGTAAAACATACGTCACGATTCTTTCACTTTCTTTCCTGACTTAGATTGCTACCATTGCTATAATTTTATGTACTTAAACCATACTCCTATGAACATCCATCCAATTATCGTCCACTTTCCTATTGCCTGCTTGATGCTGTATTGTATGCTGGAAATAGCGTATTGTTTTTTTCCCAAGTCACGATTACAAAAGTTAGAAACAACTAAATTATTTCTCCTTTGGGTAGGTACGGTCGGTACATTCTTTGCATTACAATCATGAGAAGTGGCTCAAGAGGTTGTCTGAGGCCAAACGGATCTCATCCATACCCATGAAGAATTTGCTGAGAAAACGTATAGCTTGTTTCTCGTGCTTTCGATCATTAGATTGGTGTTTGTAATCCATACACACCAACTACGAACACGCTTCGTACCTGCTACTCTCACTCGTTTCATTACTACCCTACGTGCTTGGCGAGCTACGAGATGGATTATTGCACTTGGCGCTTGCGCTGGTATCGTCTTGCTCACTATTACTTGAGCATTGTGAGGTGCAATCACTCGTGGCCCAGATGCAGATCCTATGGTGAGGATTGTCTATGATCTCTTCGTTAAATAAGGAGGGACAATAAAACAATTGCAAAATCGTTTGTGATAGATACATTACGTTCATTACGAATAATTCCGTTTCACTTTTATTCTCTGCATCCATACCTCATGCAAACACGTCAAGGTCTCCTATTATTCTGTATATGAGTACTTGTTGGGGCAATAGGATTTTATAGTTTGAAAACTCCCACAGATATCACGCCATGAGTGGATTTGCGTACACAGTCGGCGACAGACAATACACCAACAACTCCTGACTCGACTGAGCAGGCAGGTGCCCAAGAGGAAAAATGGTTAGCAACCGATCCCAAGCTCACGGCAGGTGACACCAAATCCTACACCTCATGTAGCGACAACGTTCAAGTGCCTAGTGAAGAATGCGAAGCATTAGTTGCTTTGTACACTACCACCGCAGGTGAAACTTGGAAAAAGAAAGAACATTGGCTCAGCAATCTCTCCCCCTGTAGTTGGTATGGTATTACCTGTGATGCAGGACATATCATAGCAATTGATCTTTCCAACAATGGTCTCGAAGGACCACTCCCTGATCAGATAGGAGACCTCACTATGTTGCGTGATTTGACCCTCGCTGACAACCAACTCAATGGTGCTATCCCCGACGCAATTGGTGGATGCAAGGCATTGGTCAATCTCGTACTTTCTCGTAATGCACTGACCGATCAACTCCCGACGAGTCTCTATAGTATCAAGACGCTCCAAAATATAGCCGTTGCACGTAATCAATTGACCGGTAAAATTTCCCCTGCACTCTCTGCTCTCCAAAACTTGCGTACACTCTCGGTGAGCAATAATGCATTCTCAGGACCTCTACCTGAGACACTTAGCGACCTCCCTGAGTTGAGTTGGTTAGTATTGGATAACAATCAGTTCTGTGATCCGCTCCCCGAGTCATTCTCCAAGTTGCAAATTGAAGACAAAATTGACCTTTCCAACAATCAGTTCATCATGGAAGGCTACTCACCAGATATGCAAAACCGAATCGACGCACACATCGACCGAGGCACACAAGATTCTGCATCTTGTTCATAACCTTTCTCAAGTCATTACTAAGCCGCCACTCCGTGGCGGCTTTTTTCTTCAAAAAAAAATCCCGAGGAGTTCCTCAGGATTTCTCTACTTTTCAAGTAGAAATTATTTCGTCACTACGCTCTTCACATAAATATTATATTCATCCTCAAGCGCTCGTCTAAACTTTTTGATGTTTCCATCTATATCTTTGCGATACAACATCTTATCAAAAGGAGTGCCAGACGCACGGATAGTATACGCACTACCCAAGGCCCACACAAGGGCAACATACTCCGCATCATCTGCATCAGGAACGCGACTCGTCCAACAGACGAATTGATCGTTGCCAACAGCATGCACATGTAGTTTCAACTTCTTTGCCTCAGCAGGAAGTGCAAGAATCTGTAATTCATAATGTGGTGCTTCAGGAACACTGCCCGTCCATTTTTGGTAGAACTCTTCGAGTTCCATCACGAACTCCTGCTGGGAATTTCTGCGATGGAGCTCCAATTGGAACTCTACGGTATCATCCTTTGCCCAGGGGCAGTGAACGGTAATCGTGAGCTTTGTCATAGGCTAGGAGTTTTGCGGTTGAGTACGGCACGCAGGAACAATCTGTATAAGATCTGTGAAAAGATCCAACACAATGCTGCGCCAAACCAGGTACGCACTTCATTTATCTGTGCATCTGTTTGCATCATGACCAAAAGCACAAAAAAACCATAGACAAGTAACGCCAAGGCCACCTCTCCCCAGAAGAAAAGTTTCTGTATTTTTTTCATTTCCATGTATATATATTTTTAACGTTCAACAATGTATTTACAATAATGAAGTCAAATCAGAAAACAAGGAGATATTGACTTTAAGCGATAAATAATTATTTTACTTGAGCCAGGTCGGTAATAAAAAAGATGAGATGAACGCATATGAACAAGCTGCACGAGA
>CAZWFZ010000133.1:0-2631 GCA_964633455.1 uncultured Candidatus Peribacteria bacterium
TCGATGGTAGACCAGTTGGAGACACCAATTGGGAGCTTTTGGAATCACATGTAGGCGCTATCACTCCCGTCCCTGGCGGCGTGTGACCGGTGACTATTGCTTGTTTATTTGCAAATATGTGTCAGTTGCATCAATGATATCTGCAGCTCCAGCAGTAAAATTGACAAATGACTTGAAATAAGATTTTTCTTGATTATACAGACAAGTTGCTCTTTTATTTTGTCACTTTACTCCTTCATGACAGAAACAAACAACCAGCCTCATGAAAATGGCTGATTAACGCATGAGGCTACAGAAGCTACTAAAAATGCTTTATTTCACAACATCAACATGCTTACAGCTGATCAAATTAAAGAAAAATTGAATAATAATACAGATAGACTTTTTTTGTCAGAGTTGAGAAAAAAGGAAGTATATCTTACCAAAAATACGTGTGTTGATGGGAGAGAGGATATGACAGGAGTTTCTAGTTTTTGAGGCGCTGCCGGTACACTCGGAGCAAGCTATCTAGCGCTCAATGAGTTTTTTGAAGGCAAATTGTCTGAACAACAAATTATGGATTTGATAACAAAGTTTGTCGGAGACACCAAAATATATTTGCACGATGATACTCATGCAGAAGAACACAATCATGGCAAGCATCCTTGTGATTGTGGACATATTTGATGTGGGGCGGTAGATCGTATGCTAACGACCAAAAAAGTAGATGAACAAGGAATCAATCCATGGTGATTTTCAGAAACAGGTAGACAACTATTTTGGAAATTTCTCAAGGACCATGCTGATATAAGAGTATTAGATGGTGATCATACAGAAGAATCTATCATCTGGGTAAAAAATACACCAAGAGTAGACCACGAAGTCTGAGAACCCTACATCGATCTTCTCCAAAAGAATAAAAAAATAAATGGAAATTGAGAAGAACAACAAGACTTTGGCTATCATGAAACAGGGAGAAACTTAATTATTGATTTTCTTTCTCATGACTTGGCGCAATTTGTTTGTGACCATACTGACCATGATCTTTTGAAAGAGCAATTGTACATGCTCGGAAGTCATAATGCTCAACTGGGTTCAGAAGAAAATTTAGCTACCTCCATGCACTATTGGCTCAAAGAACACACTATGCAGACTGCAGACAAACATACATGATTGACGGCTGCGGATTTAGCTCCCGCTAAAAAATGTTTGGATGAAGGCAAAGTTGTCTATGTAGAAAAACTTTCACACAAATGAAACCATAGATTTAAGCTCACTAGCTAGATTATCTACGTCATTCATAGAAGAGTGGCACATCTACTACCTTTCAGTATTGTAATTCTCAGGGTAATCACTATCAACTTCTCAGTTTGTATTTACTCTTCCTTCGCATGGAAACCGTATCTTTCTTCCCCCACTATATTTCATTTGGACAGTTACAAATTGCCCAGACCCTTTTGACCTCTCTAGCAGGTACGATTCTTTTTGTGTTATTTGTGATTGTGTATAGAGTACTCAAAGCTCGTGGTTCAACAGGATTGTTTGTGCAAGGAGTAGATGCATTATGGGAGGGGTTATTTACTTTCTTTCAAGGGATTGACGAGCATCTTTCACCGAGAGTTATTATGTTGGTAGTATTTTTATTCACGTATATCTTGCGATCCAATCTCTTTGGATTGTTGGGGGATATGTTTGCCTATGTGATTCCTTGGTTGCATCATTACTTCAGACCCGTGACCAGTGATGTATACTTCAATGGTGCATTGGCTTTGCTGTGCGTATTGGGCTCACTTGCTTTTGGTTTCAAGCGTAATGGGTTGCATTTTATTGAGAAATATATACCTTGGAGAGGCTTTGGAATTATACCAGAAGTGAATAGTATTGGCACCTTGTTACTGAAACCATTTGATATATTAATTGGACTATTCATCGGTCTCGTAGAGGCTCTGGGAGAAGTTGCGAAAGTATTATCATTGTCACTAAGGTTGTTTGGAAATATATTTGCTGGTATGGTCTTGCTGTGACTAGTAGTAAGTGCAGCCCAATGATTCTTTCATGTGCCTTTGGTGATGCCGTTACTCGTGTTTCTCCTTGAATTGTTGGTGAGTTGTATCCAAGCCTTTGTATTCAGTACATTGGTGTTGGTCTACTTCAAAATGGCAGGAGAATCATCACATTAATTGCGTGTTCAACTTGATTGATCCTAGCAGATGCTAGAAATCTTTCTTACCTTTGTTTCTTTATTCTTCATTATATTACATTATGACAACTCAATTTGCAGCAGGTATTGCTATTGGTTTAGCTGCACTTGGAGCAGCAGTGGGACTTGGTTTGATTGGTAGTGCTTGGGTAGCAGGTATTGCAAGAAATCCTGAATCAGCAAGCAAATCATTTGTTCCTGCAATTCTCGCATTGGCATTTACTGAAGCGGTAGCTATTTATGGTTTGGTAATTGCGTTCCAAATTCTTGGTTAATTCGAAGAATCTTTTGTACTTTAGCTTTTAATGTATCTGCATGTCTGCGACAACAACCCAGACAGATCAACTTGCCGAAGTGGCTGTCGTTTGACACGATGATCCTTCTACGCAAACTATTTTGTTGAATGTAGGAGCGCAATTGATCAATATTGCTATCTTTTTGTTTATCTTCGT
>CAZWFZ010000134.1:0-2625 GCA_964633455.1 uncultured Candidatus Peribacteria bacterium
GGAGTAGTTGATGTGTGTGCGCACGGAAGACCTGCGTTGCCTAGAACTTTTTGCTTCTACTGAGTCTTCATAAAAAGTTTATGAAATAAAGTTTTTTGATTGACTCTGTGATACTTTAGTGACTTTTTGGGTCATGCCAAAAAGGAGGCCACCCCGGCAGGGGCAAAATAAATTAAAAAATTATTTTCTCACGACTATATTTTCAATTTATCTCAAGTATAGTTCATGAGTTTTTATGGATTGCTTCGTCGCACGCTCCTCGCAATGACGGGGGAACTATCCTACCTTTTCCTTGCAAACACATTGCACCATGCATCACGCTTGGCGTCCATGTCTGTTTTGATAATTTCGAAGCCTGCATCGGTGATGAGCTTGGTGAGTTCGGGAAGTTCGTAGAAGGCAAAGAATTTTTCGTGTCCGAGATAGTAGTCTTTTTGCACCATGTGTTCACCTGTTCCTGCTTTGACTCCGATAAACAACACGCCTCAGGGTTGCAACATATCGTATCGATGAACTAACGTGGCTGGGACATCCATTTTGGGAAGGTGAAGAAGTGATGCACACGACCAAATGCCTGCGAAACTTCCTGGGTCAAACGACAACGTCCTCATATCAGCTAAGAGGAATGTTGCTGTAGGTACTTGCTGTTGAGCAATTTCCAATAATTTCTCAGACATATCAATACCCGTGACCGCATATCACTTCGACACAAAATAGCCTGCATCTCTGCCTGGTCCGCATCATATATCCAAAACAGTTTGAGCAGACGCAGGTAAGAGATCAATAAAAATATCTATCTGAGGTTGTACCTCAGTAATATCGCTATGCGTTTGAGCATACCACTCTGCAGTCGCATCGTAGGTAGCTTGAGTAATGCGTTGTTCTTCTTGGAATGACATAATGCCTTTCTACAAAATATGAACAGGAATCGTCTCAGGGATGATCACTTTGGGGACTATGATAGTGAGGATGTTGGTCGGAGAAAGTTCGCTATGAATTTTTTCGAAATAGACTTGCTCGGGCAAGGTAATATTTTTGTGGAATGGTCACCAAAAACAGCCCTCCTGCTGAGGAAGCAATGTTTCTTTGAGATGGGGAGGCAATCTTTCACCACGGATATGTAACGTAGTTTGGTCAAGAGACAAACGAATAGATGATTTCTCAACGCCTCCCAAAGGCATCACAATCACCACCTCCATCGGAGATTCGTAGATATCTACTGGTACTTCTACTGATGTGGTAGGATGCATGTGGGAAGTACAAAAAGAGATAAATTATCGATGTTGCTCAATCGTAGGATAGAGTTTCAAGGCTACTTTGCCAATCATATCTTCACCATAGACGAGGTAGTTAGCACCATCGAAACACGCTAGTCCAAAACAACAACGTGAATCTGTGCTATGATCTCTATTGTCGCCCAACACAAAATAGCCTGTTCACTCTACGACGAATTCATCTACTCTACACGCATTGATAGTCGTTTTGGAATTGGGATCAAGATACGGTTCATCCAGTATCTCACATACACCACTTGCCGAACAAATTTCTACTTTATTGTCTTTGAATTTCACCGTCTCTCATGGTACACCAATAATTCTCTTGATATAAGGTACTGACTTGCCTTTGGGGACGAAGACGATAACATCGCCTCTTTTGAGTGATGAGAATTTGGGAGTAATTTTATCGACAATAATAAAATCACCTTGGTGAAAGACCGGTTCCATACTCTGTCCAACCACTGTATAGGGATTGAAAACAAAGAATCTAATAAACAAAACAACTCACGTGACAAAGACCAAAAACGAAAGCAAGTCAAATGCGTCAAAGAGAAAGTTTTTAATTCTCAATCCAAGGTAGGTCTGCATACGGTACAAATCAACAAAACAAACTAAACACTACTACCTCAGAACACAAAGGGGAGGTTATTCTAGACATAACATCAAAGACGTCTGGGAGAAAGGCTTATCCTTTTAAAGGTTAAAAGGGTAGGTCATCATCCATAGGTGGCATATTTGCTGCTCCACTATCGGAATTTTGCACGGTATCATCACCGCCTTCACTTGGTTTACTATCTAAGAAAATGAAGTTGTCTACCACAATTTCTGTCGTATATCTTGCATTCCCGTTGGTGTCTTCCCATTTGCGAGTTCTCAAACGACCTTCGATATACATTCTCTTGCCTTTGGAAACATACTTACCCATGATATCTGCACCATTGCCATAGGCAACACATCTGTGATATTCTGATTCTTCAACTACTTGTTCGTCTTTGTTCTTGTATCTTCTGTTGGTAGCGATAGTGAAATTCACTACAGAACTCCCTGTTGACTCAATCTTCTTGATCTCTACATCGGTTGTTGATCTTCCGATCAGCATTACTTTATTCAAATCCATCGTCGTATAATATACAAAAAATAAATAGGGATACCACACTCCTCTCTCTTATGAAAGAGCGAGCGAAAATCAATTGATTTTTAAGAATAAATCACTAACAATTCCTTCACTTGGCAAAAAGAAGCCCTTTATGAGAAATCGTGTATTTCTGCACAATTCCCCTCATCTCCGACTCTTTCCTTGCCAATTACCAAGAATAACGCAAGAATATTTTTGGGGTATGCCCAGGTG
>CAZWFZ010000135.1:0-2588 GCA_964633455.1 uncultured Candidatus Peribacteria bacterium
ACTTAAGAAAGAATTAAGACCCACCCATATACTCTCCAGCGTATCCTCCACTTGGTCGCGACAAGTCAGGAGATACGCTTTTATAAAACTATTATTCCCCATGAACAAGACAATTACCTTTTTGAGTATCGCAGCGGTAGCTATTGTTGCCGGCGGACTCTTGACACTCACGCTCACCAATGCAAACGAAACTCTACCATTCAATATGATGAACTCCAAGGGAGGTGCTTTCGGAGGCAAAGGCATGCATGGACTCTCAGGAAAATTTACTGCTGTACAAGATGCTGTTAAAGCAAATGATTACACTGCATTCCAAACCGCAGTAGCTGATACTCCCTTTGCAGACAAGATTACCACTGAAGCACAGTTTGCACAGCTCGTAGAAATGCACACCCTCATGCAGGCAGGTCAAAAAGATGAAGCAAAAGCAATTGCAGAATCACTCGGTCTACCCGCAATGATGAAAGGTATGCGTGCAGAGAAATGAGCAGAAAGTGAAGCTATCAAAGCTGCTATCGATGCTAATGATTACACTGCATTTCAAACTGCACTAGTAGAACTCCCCAATAGTCCTTTAGCTTCGATCGATACTGTCGAAGAATTTGCAAAGCTTGTTAAAATGCACAGCTTGCTCGATGAAGCCAAAGCAATTGCTGAAGAACTTGATCTCCCCATGATGCAAGCCGGTGGCCACAGAGGCCCAGGCATGATGAAAGGATTTATGAAAAAGTTTGGAGGTGAAGCAGCTACTAATAAATAAGGCAAAAAGGCTACCAAGGTAATACGTATTTATTCATTGTATACACACATGTATCGTCTGCTCTTGATTGAAGACAACACCACTATCTGACAAAACATCGTTACCTACCTCACGCACGAAGGGTGGCAAGTAGACTGGTGAAAAGACGCAATCACGGGCAGACAATTTTTCCAAGAACACACCTATGACCTGATAATACTTGATATCATGCTCCCCGGATGAGACGGCATGAGTCTCCTCAAAGAACTCAGAATCAAAAAACAAACTCCCGTCATCATGACGACCGCCAAAGGACAGATAGAAGACAAACAAGATGCCTATGACCTTGGAGCTGATGACTATCTCGTCAAACCGTTTGCCCTCGAAGAACTCGTCATGCGTTGTAAGGCGCTCTTCAAAAGAACACAAATTCAAGATATCTATCATCTATGAGATATGGAAATAGATGTAGAAAATAAAACCGTAATTCGTAAATGAGTCCCTATTCACTTAACTCTCAAAGAGTTCCTCATTCTTGCACATCTTCTCGAAAACAACGGCCATGCAGTTTCAAGAGCTGATCTCATAGAATATGTACGAGGGGGAGATGCATTATATGAACACGATGCCAAACTTGATGTCTACATCGCTAACTTGAGAAAAAAACTCGGGAGAGAACTCATAGAAACTATCAAAGGATTTGGATATAGAATAGTCTCATAACCAAAAAATAATTCTTGAAGACGCTTCATCACTCTCTGATGAGGTGTTTTTATGTCACAAGAATATATTGACTTCACGCACAGAGTAAGTATAAAAAGATTTGCTTCGCGTGACTCAACGTCACTGCACATTACCATCACTTCAAAAAAATAATTTATGACATCACATGAATTTCTCTGGCTTTGGGTAGTTGTAGTAGTCACTACCTTCGTTCTCATGAATCGACGGATAATTCCAGACATCAAATCATCAGACACCTCTGGCATTATTGGTGAAACCTTACTGGGGTGTATCATTGGGCTAATTGTCGGCATCTTCGGAGGCATAGTATTCTGGGGATTCCAATCAGGCATCCCGTATGAGGAAGTATCCTTGGGTAGTGCTAGGACAGGACTGATGTGGGGGATTACACTTTTTTGGGGAGCACTTACCTTATTCATGCTCCTGACCGAGACAACAATACTTGCTGTGGCAGTGTTGTTTACCAACGTGATTGCACTCATCATTGCAAACATCAGCGTCTATCTCACACAAGGCACCTACAGTCTTATCGTGACGTTAGTCATGAGTGTGATTGTCCTGATAATTTGGACTTATCAAATCTTCATCAAAATCATGGATACCTAAAATGAAAATGAAAACAAACACAGAACTCCAAGACCTTGATCCGCAATTCGATTTCGGACATGCGTACAAAATACATGCATGCACGCTCGTCAACGTTTTGATCACCCACGTGAGTCACGATGCAATTGTTCTGACGATCGATGGGGACAGACAAATCCTGGCACCCAGCAGAGAGGTCTATCACGTTACCTATCGTGAATGGGGAAGTCCCCATGCATTCTCCCTATGCAAACATATTCTGGGAAAAAAAGAGGAAATGTATTGGACCAGCAAAGAAAAAGCGCAAGCGTGGTTCAACAAATACGTGGATCTCAAAGCATATGGGTACACACTCCTTACACTAGATGAAGCGTTTGCCACTTTGCGAGAGAAAATCACGTTGGACGAAGATCTTAGGGGTTCATTAAGAGATGGACTATAGGATAAGATATAAAATTGTTGACGTCTAGGAAACTCCTAGACGACTTGGTCCCGTAGAGTATGACTCTACGGGATTTTT
>CAZWFZ010000136.1:0-2583 GCA_964633455.1 uncultured Candidatus Peribacteria bacterium
TCCAAAGAAAACTCGGTATCGGCTTCCCCCGTGCTGCGAGACTCATCGACCAACTCGAAGAAAGAGGTGTCGTTGGACCACAAGAGTGAGCAAAACCGAGAGAAGTGTTGATGTAGAAAATAGCATTTTTATGAATTTAGTTTCTCACTTCGTGGAGTAACTTTTTTGCACGTGCTCAAAAAAGTTACCAACACCATACTTCTTTGCGAAGATCGCATAGGGTATGGCATAAGTTACCGACAATCACTCACTTTACTGCGTAAAGCTTCGTGAAGTGGTAACATAAAAAAGCCCATCGAACGCAGTGCTTACGTTTTGACAGATTCACTTATACAGCTTATAAAGCTCACTCCTCCCACTTCGTGGGCTCCGGGTCGCTCGCTTTGGGTATCCCGTCATATTCATATTACGTATTATCTATCTCCTCAGCAAATTTGCGTTAGATACTAGAGAGAAGAAAACATTATGACAATTTCTTTAACAAAAAAACCCGAGGATACCTCGGGTGAATAAATAATGTGTCTTGTGATCTTAGAGTTGCTCAACGAAAGGAATTATAAATTGGAGTCCAACAGCAGGTTTAAATGTCTCTACAGGAGTACCAAGATATAAACGAAACAGACATATTTGTTTTTTGTTTTTTTCGTATGAGATCTGCGATCCCATGTTCATCAATGACTCGTTCTCAAAGTATGAGTACTGTCCACATACCAACATCCTCACAGGAAATTTCCCGTTCGAAAGCTCCCAGGCATGCATAGTATAGATAGCCATATCAATTGGATTGACTCCAAGCACATTTCGCCATCGACCTTTTTCTCGGATGAGTTCAACTTGTGCTAGAAAGTTTGATCTACTCTTTGCTGACGTAAACTCATACGTATACGTAATTCCAAGGTTTGTAGCTAAAAATAATGTCGCATACTCAGCATGACTATTATTTGAAAGAGAGATTATTGGTTCATCAATCCTAATCGTACTTTCAGTGATAGGTTCTTGTGCAACCAGCATAAACGACATCAGTAATCCACTCACAATGAACATTGTTTTCATATATTTCTATTTGTTTACCACTTTCTACTTATCTTGATACCAAAACCAATATGAATTTGACATAATTTTGTGCGTATTCTTTATACGCGAGGCGCACTATTATAAAAAAAACCGAGGAAAATTTTCCTCGGCGCATTTTCTGCTACTCAAATCTCCAATTTATACTGAAGAATGAGCATGAATCCTATAATAGGATTCCACTCTTTTGTGGTAGTCCCCATACAAAACCAAAGTGAAGAATACCTTTCGAAAGCCAGTGATGGCCCTATCAATAACAAACCATCATGCTCTCGTTGGGAATATTCTCCCAACAGCGCAATGCCTAGAGGAATTGATTGCTTATTGAGTTTGAGTTTTTTGATGTTCCATGTACTGTGCGAGTATATGGATCGTTTGAACATACTGGATCCCAATGCTGTTTCAAACAGCTCATTGCGACAAGTTATCTCCAGGTCAAACGAAAATCCCTCTCGCCAGTGCTCCTCACCTTGATGGGTGTGGAAATAGTAGGCATCCAACGCCTTGGGGGCTGCTCCAATTTCCCAAACAAACGATTTACCTACTGTGGTTTCTGTTTCTTGGGCAACAAGGGCTCCATGCAGTGTCACTACTACTACCAACAACATCCAGACATTTTTTTTCTTTTTCATACTGTATTTTTTTGTTGTATATATATTTTGAATGTTAGGTCAATAGCAATTTTTATAACGTCCAACTCTCCCCTGGTGCAAGAATCAGAGGCTGTGCAGATGTTTGGGTGCGAATAAGCTCTGCAAATGCCTGTGTATCTGCATTGATTTTCTCTCGCGTGTTGTAATGAATAGGAATCACCTGCTTGGGTGCGATCATCTGTGTGGCAAGTGTCGCATCCTCGATACCCATCGTATAGACATCACCGATAGGAAGCAAAGCTACATCTATTGCATATGGCGCAAGCAGTTCAAAATCTTTGGTCAATGCACTATCTCATGCATGGTAGATTTTTTTGCCACCTCGCGTGCATAAAATACCCGATGGCCACGTACTCAACCCGCTTTCCATAATTCCTCCATCATGTACTGCCGTGAAAAATTTAGCGGAAAGCCCCAACGCTGCATCAATATATGTTCCTCCGATACCATACCCATGGATATTTTTGGCTCACTGCGTCGTTAGATATTTAGCAAGTCAGTACACAGTAATGATCTGACAATCAGGAAACATCTGCTGTATCGCAAGCGTATCTCCCACATGATCTGCATGTCCATGCGTGATGAAGATATGCGTAATATTTTTTCCTCTCACCTGATCAAGCGTCAACGCACACACCGGATTGTGCGTGATAAACGGATCTATAAGTACACTCCCCGCATCAGAAGTAAGTTCTACAAAAGAATGTCCGTGAAAGGTAAGGGTGAGCATCAGTGGAGACAACGACTAAAATAGTATCACCATGATACGTAAATAATAACCGAAAACAATATCGGCTCGATACTTAAAACAACACGTTCTTCTGTTGCAAAAATTTATTAATCACTCCTTCGAGTTCAG
>CAZWFZ010000137.1:0-2581 GCA_964633455.1 uncultured Candidatus Peribacteria bacterium
TTTATAATTAAGTCAATACAATGCTGAGTTATTTATCTTTTCTTGTGATGGGTATATTTTTTCTGCTCGGCAGGAGTCTGTTTATGATGAGGTGAGGTAACGATTTTGAACTCACTGAGTTTGACGATGGCTTTTTCATAGATTTTTTTGCCTTTTTTGTTGACTCGATAGTAGGAGACGATAACCTCATCCTTTTTTAGATTTTTGTCAGTTGCGGGGAGTTGATGAATACTACCAGGAGTACCTTTTTTGCTGATCACTTTGGTACCCACTTTGAGGTCTTCTAGATGTGTTTCAGGGAGGTGAGCATAGGTGAGTGCATCTATTTTTTCATTTTTGGTTCGAGCTTGGTGTGCTAGTGAAATGGCGATATCATGTGATTTTGCTTTGAGTACGTTAGACTTGAGCGTAGCAACGTCATTTCTCTCTAGCCCTTGTGGTTGTGCAGATGATGGTGTGTGTTGCTCTGCAGGAGCATTCTTTTTGCTTTTTGCAAGTTTTTCGATTCTTTTGACTTCTTTCGTATGTTGATCGACCGCATCAACTACTACGGGGTTACCTTTTTTAGTCAGGAGTATAGTAGAGGTAGGGTAGTGTGAAGAAATAGCAAATATAGTAAATTCTGGTATATGCTTTCATTTACCAAAGGAGAGGAGTACCCTTTGTCAAATTTTTGGCACATATTTCTCTTCGAAATAGCTTTCATCTACCGTATTGAAACGCTTGTCTGACCAAATAACAGGGTTATTTTTGCTGTTGTAGTGACTCACGAATCCTTCATTGACTACAAACTCTTTGTCATCTCCTGCAGATACCGTGAGATATGGTTTGATTCATTGTTGGTAAAGTTCAAAGAGATCTGTCCATACTTCATCGATAGATCATTCTTGGTTCAACGGAAATTGATCACCAGGTTTGAGTTTTGCGCACATCTCAGGTGGCAAGAGATCTGTATTGATCGTATAGCTGTGTTTACCATTGATGAAAGTAATCTCATGGTCGTGAATTGACTCAACCGTAGCGATTTGTACATTTTCCAATCGGCTTTCTAAGCCATTTGTTGGACCACTAGGAGGACCTCCAGTACTACCACGCAGTACTTCTACGAGTTCTTGTTTATGTTTTTTCGTATTTTGTTTGGATTCACTTATGATGAATACAGGATCTATGAATGCCCCTTTTTCAACTGCAGGATTTTTTGGAGGTTGTTGAGATTCGGGGACTTTGGTAGTTTGTTTTTTCATCGTGCAAAAGCATAATAAATAAGTACAGTAAGTTTATACCTTTTAGTTCATTTTGTCAAAAAATAGCCTATGAAAATCACGAGACATAGTCCAGTTCTCCTAGCAGAAGTCCTCGAAGCCCTCCCTCAGCAGGGTGTATGGCTAGATGGCACCCTCTGACATGGTGGACATACGCAAGCTTGGCTTGCGCAAGAGCCTGTAGATGCGACGCGCCATGTGGTGGGAACCGATAGAGATGAGGCTATGCTCGCTAAAGCACGTGATTTTTTGGCAGAAGTGACGGGCAAAGTCACTTTTGTACAGGGGTCGTATGCGGATTTTGAGCTCATCCAAGAGCAGAGTGGGGTAAAACAATTTGACGCGATGTTGCTCGATTTGGGCGTCAATATGGATCATTTTACGGATGGAGAACGTGGGTTTAGTATCAAACGCGAAGGAGCACTTGATATGCGTTTTGATCGCTCTCGTGGCAAGACCTTGGCAGAACGTTTGGTGCAGGTCAGACCTCCGCAACTCCAAGAACAACTCATGCAACATGGCGATTTTTCATCGAAATTTGCTCATGATTTGGCGGATGACTTACTCAGAGCGCATCGTCGCAAGGCTTTTGTCACTACGCAAGATATCAGAACTTGGTGCAAGGAGCGAGGCATGTCTGACAAAACTATTGCTATCTTGTTTCAAGCATTGCGTATTTGGGTCAATGATGAGTTGGGTGAACTGCAAAAATTCTTGCAATCATTTCCTCAATGGCTACACTCAGGAGGCAAATGTATTATCATTTCCTATCATAGCGGTGAAGATCGTATGGTCAAGGAGGTGTTCAAACAACTGGTCACGGACGGAGTATGAACCCTTATCAACAAAAAAGTAATCATGCCTGCATATACAGAAGTACAAAAAAACCCTGCTGCGAGCAGTGCAAAAATGAGAATCTTCCAAAAACTATAAGCCAATCTTTTTTTGCTCTATCGTTTCCTATGAATAAAATAGCATTTCTCACAAGTATATCCAAACAATATTTGTCGTTGCAGCAATCACTCAGACGTCACAAAAAAACAATGAGTACGATCAAACTCGTACTTGTTTCGTTACTTTTTCTTTTTGCTATCGGCTATTATGCCAAAGAAATCAATGAACTCTCTACCAAGGGATACTTTCTCAAACAAGAGATGAAAGAGCTCGAACAACTCGCATTCAAAGAACATATCGTCGAACTCGATGTTTTGTTACTTGAAAGAAAACTGTGGGATACGGTCAGTCAAGAAAATGCACGTTGGTATGAAAGTGATCGTGTGGTAGTGTTGTATGCGAATCAACAGGAGGAGAAGGAAGAG
>CAZWFZ010000138.1:0-2563 GCA_964633455.1 uncultured Candidatus Peribacteria bacterium
ACAAAATGCTTCCCAATTCTCATAGGTCATTTCCTCATTCAGCTTGTCAACCGACATAATCAAAGCACTTCCATATGATTCGTATCTCTGTTTGAGAAGGTCTACTTTATCAAATGTGGACACAGCATCCATCACTGCCTTCGTATACAATTTCATATTCTCTGGATAGACAAGCACCGTAGTCTCTGTACCTTCAGAGATATATGCTAATTGTTCTAACTGTGCCTGCACCCCAAAATCTACCGAGTGAATATAATGTCCTTCCGACACCAAACACTGATGAATAAAAGACATGTTCCTAGTAATCACTGGTGACCATATTTTTCCATTTCGTTCCAAGGGAGATGTAGCATTGTGCTTCTCTAATATTCTCACCACCCCATGATCAGCGTCTACTTCAACGAAATCACCGTCTTTGAGGACTTGGGTGGCATATATAGTTCATATAACACATGGTTTATTTAGTTCACGAGCTACAATAGCCGCATGGCAGGTGATTCCTCATTCATCAGTGATAATAGCAGCAGCTATTTGCATTGCTGGCATAAAGTCAGGTGTCGTCATAGTTGAGACAATAATATCTCCTTCTTGTGCTTCTGAGATTTGTTCTTTACGCTTCATAATACGAACTTTCCCCTTCACAAAACCTCAATTTCACACTTGACCAACAAGCGTCATACTATCCACGGGTGGTATCTCAATATGGAAGTTATACGCATAGTTTTTTGATGCATATTCACGCAAAGATATTTGTTCTGCATATTCTTCTCCGATCACCACAAAAGATTGTTTACGAGCCTTCAAAATCTCTATTGCAGGTGGATGTTTAACTTCGCTTTTTAAAATCGTAGTTTCATATCCTTTGAGTTGAGGATATATAGCCAACAAGGATGCTCTCAATAATTTGTCATTAGAATCAAAATAGGTGTCTGCATCACGCATTTTCAGCACGCGTTCCCTGATATGCATCGGTGTACGTTCATCGAGAGAAGCAAAGTACATACAGTCAAATCATTTCATCACTACAAACATACGTTCAATAAATTTTTCAAACTCATGTACATCAGTAATTGATCCTCTTTCCCAATACGTTTGCATCTCAATGAGATCTTTCTCATATTGATCAATCAAAGATATAAGGCGCTTTTCATCGTGCTCTATAAGTCTCTGCATAGCATTCATAATCCATTTAGTAGCCTCCTCATTTTCCCATATTTCAATCACTCCGTCATTCATATAGTGAACCACCGTTGGAATATGAGGGTTTGAAGTATCTGCATACAATGGGTTTTGTACACATTCATGCCATCATTGTTGAATAATCATCGTAGTATCACGAGTATATGCCTTTTCAAAGGCAATTCTTGCTTCTTGGCTTCACATCAACGTCGTAATCGGTCTACTTTGTACGATATAGAATACTCCTCCTTCATATGCTCGCTCGATATCGCAGGGAAAACCATAATGGTTTTCAATACGCACGATAATTTTTGCAAGATCCGTAATTTGCTCTTGGGTAAGTATTTGTTCCTTTCCTCTTTCTCACAACTCTTTTCGTTCATTTCCTCACTGTGGGGCTCTCCATAATGCCTTTTTTTGATTATTAACGGTGATCGTGATAGCTCCATTGTCTTTCCTGATCACATAACTATCAGGGGTCACTGCACCAGAAACAATTGCCTCACCTAGTCCAAATCCCGCTTCGATGATCATCTGATTTCTGTCTTGGGTGACTGGGTGAACAGAAAAAGCGATACCAGAAAACTCTGATTGCACCATCTTCTGCACGACAACAGCCACCGAAATATGTTCTTTATGAAGCTCTTTTTCAAATCTATAAAAGATTGCTCTAGGAGTAAATAGTGATGCCCAGCAATGCCTCACTTTTTCTATAAGCGTCTCTTGGGTGGTATTGAGGTAACTTTCAAGTTGTCCTGCCCATGCATTGTCTGCACCATCCTCTGCAGTTGCTGAGGACCTCACAGCAACATATTGAAGCTGTTCAGCTGAGAAACCATCATAAATTTCCTGTTCTATCTCTCCAGGCATAGGAAAGCTCAAAATCAAGGCTTGAATACGTTCAGAGGCATTCTCTACAGTAGAGATGGTCTTGTGGTCTACTGTATCCAAAATAGCTTCAATTTGAGTAGAAAGTCCTGTTTTTTCTATGAAATAATCAAACGTAGTGGATAACACCACGAATCATCCAGGAACGGGTATCCCCGACTGAAGCATCTCTCCCAAAGAAGCTCATTTGCCACCTGCAATCATAACATCCTCTTTGGATAAGTGTTGCATAAATTTGATAAATTGCATGAGCTCAATGGATGATTTAAAAATAACGAAATAGATTATATCTAGTTATGAAAGTTTTGCAAATCTATATACTGGAGCAGTAAGCGCCTCCTTCTAGGTATTCGTCACTTGTAAATTATCGCAAAACAACTATCTTGTGAGTAGTTTTGTTCTGCGTATTGTGTTATGTTTCAACTCGATCATCCATACCAACCTTCTGGAGACCAACCCAAAGCAATAGCTTCGATTATCGAAGGTTTTTCGCAAG
>CAZWFZ010000139.1:0-2551 GCA_964633455.1 uncultured Candidatus Peribacteria bacterium
GAAACTTGCGATTCATATATGTTTTTTGAGATATGGTCTATATGAGAAAGTATGGTGCATAGTTTCTATTTCGCGAGAATAACTTTTCTGCCATTAAGTTTTCCTTTATACATCTCATAGATACGGAATGGCATGATAGTAGTAGCACCAGAGTATGCTTGCAAGACCGAGAAAGAAATATCACAACTACCTGGCTCGAGGCGCTCATAGTATAAGAAGAGTCTATCAAATCTTGATTCCCAATGAGTTGGTATACAGTGACTATCTGACACATTAAATGGCATCTGTGGCGCATACCAACCATAGGGATCTTGCTCTTGCGTTCCCTTTGCAGTGATTGCTTCTAGCATTTTCGTTTGTGCTGGGACAAATATTTCCACCGCTACCTGCTCACCAGGTATAGTAGTAGTAAAGCTGGCAGAAACATCTTTGGTTGATCATACAGGAACGTTTGTATCAGTGAACGATCGTTGCATACCCTCTACTCACTCTGCTGTCGAAACAACATCATGCAAGTTCTCTGGAATATATGATATTTTTACATCACCCATGACTTCACCATTACATGATCGATTGAGTGCAATATCTTTGGACTGAGGAGTAAAGTTGTAAGTAAAGAGTCCATTTGCTTTGAGGGTAAATTTCTTTTCTTTACCATCCACTGACAAGACACAGGCAACTTCTTCTTTGTTTGACCACGTTGCCATGACGGTAGAAAGTGCTTGTAGTGCTTGTATATTATTTTGGGTACTTCGTCACCACAAGCCATCCTTTCATCTCATAGCCAACAATGCTTGCAGTGCTTCACGTTGTTGTGGTAAGGTGCTAGATGCATCTTTGACGCGGCCAGCTAAGAGCATGGCGTGCGCAGTTACAGGATTGAGATAGACACTTGTGTCTGTCCACTGATCACGATTGGTGGGGAGATGAATACGTGGACCCCAAGTTGCGATAGCATCACTATCCTTTTGGTTGACGGCAATCAAGTAACGCAACAATGGTCCATAGTCTTGATCTGCATCTTTCACTAGATTACCTACCGAAGCCATTTCTGCCTCAGTAAGTGTTGTGCCCGCTGCACTCTTTTGGTACAAGAATCGCAGGTAGGCAGTTTTGTTGATATCACGATAGGTGTCTAGACCGTTTGCTAGACGCTCAAGAGGCGATGCGAGGAGCTTTTGATACGCTGGCAAGGCAGAAGCCATACGCAATCCTGCATACACATACACAGACAAGAGATATTGTGAAGAACTCACCTCACTAAATTGTCCTCCCTGCCAGTAGTCGAATAGGCCATCAGCTCTTTGGTGGGTGAGTAATTTTTGTAGGCCATCAGCTATTGCTTGATCAATATTGATTGGTCATTCGGGTTGCAAGATAGTGTTGCCAGAGAGAAGTGGTGAGGTATATCCAAACTTTTCAATCCATGTTTTGGAAAGCAACAATGGCGTCAACGAACTCATCAACTGCTCTGTGCATCCATACGGATAATGTGCCAAGTAGGTAAACACCGGATCCAACAACGAAGTAGGTAATTGTGAGAATGAGGCAACACCTTGTGATGATTGTGTAGCCGGTAAGGCAAGTGTATATGTTCACGTTGCTCCGATCACTGCATTCACTTCTTTGATCAATAATCCATCAGCTCTCATAGGAATGATATGTTCTACTCCATCTGCTAGAGAACCTACTTTACCAGAAACTCCCAAAATCACATACGGCGTAGTGCTTCGTTCCTTGGGAACGGTAAGTGAGATGGTTGTCTTCTCACCTGGAGTGACAGAAAACTCGCCTAGTTCACGACGATCTCCGAAAGCATTTTTGATATACGCACTTCATTTGATAGTTCATTTCTTGGTAGCAATTACTTTGAGTGGCACTTCTATGAGATCACCTGGCGTCACAAAAAGCGGAGGATTTGCTTCTATAATCAGATCTTTTTTGACCACAAAGGTATCAGTCGTCGTGCCGAGATGAGTATCTTTGGAAATACCCAATGCGTCTATATACCAGGTCGTCAAATTTGCAGGAGCTTTGAAACGTACCGTAGTTTCACCATTGGTAGTGATGACACTACCCGACCACCGCGCGAGATCTTTGAGATCTTTTCTGATATAACTAAACATTGCTTTTCATCCACCGCCTCATCCTCACTTAGATCCAGCATTTGCAAATGCCTTGAGCGACTGATAGAGCAATTTCATATTGGTATAGGTAAACACATTGGTTCCTCGCCTCACGAAGAAATAAGGGATGGGTTCTTTGATCAGATGATAGAAATCTACCAATGCTAAATCAATGACGCCGACGGCAACTTTTGCATCGATTGGTTTTCAAGTTGAATCAGTTGTCTTGATTTTCATAGTAACCTCATCACCAGGTTCGTAGGTATCTTTGTTTGTAGTGATGGAAATATTCATCTCATGCATAGCTACACTTACTTCCGCTTCTACATATCCCGCAAAGAATCTTGGTTCTTTCCTCGCGCTCGTATTGAGTGAGGTGGGTTGGAGTTGCATGACACTGATGACTACATTGGGCGCATAGTCAC
>CAZWFZ010000140.1:0-2502 GCA_964633455.1 uncultured Candidatus Peribacteria bacterium
TCACTAAGTAGTCCTTGTACGTCTTCGGCATCAAAACTATCAAATGCGTCAGACGTATAGTCTCCGATCGCATGTTCTACCTTCCCAAAAAGATCCTTATAATCCACGATGTATCCATATTCCTTATCTTCTCCGTCCAAACGATTGACACGACAGATAGCCTGAAATAATCCATGATCTCTCATAGACTTATCGATATACAGATAGGTAGCTGGTGGAGCATCAAATCCAGTGAGTAGTTTATCAACGACGATTAGAAGCTTCATCTGACCTGGTTCTTTGATGAATTTCTCTTTTGTTTCTATGTCAAATGCTTCTACAGTTTTATCTCAGATCATCTGTTGATAGATATCATACTTGTAGATATTTTCAGTAGCATCATTATCTCCTGTTGTTTCTCCTTTGATAGATGATACAGAAGCATTATATGAGGTTATGATTGCACATTTTTTGAATCATGATTTTGTGAAAAGCTCATAATATTTACAAGCTTCATAAATACTTCCTGCGACAAGCATTGCATTCCCTCTCCCACTCTGAAGACGATCTTTTGTTTCCATATCCAACAAAATATCAGAGACTATTTTTTCAAGTCTCGATTGTGAACTCAATACTGTTTGCATCGTTCATCGTTTCTTTTTGAGTTGTACTTTGGCGTAGTCAGTCAGACCTCTTGTTTTTGCCTCAAACCGCTGATCAATCTTATCTTGTGATGAAATTTTCTGATCAATATCTCTCGCTTCATAGCGAAGATCAAGTACTACTTCGTCCCTTACTGCTTCGTCGAATTTATAAGTATGGATATATCTTCCAAAAATCTCGATACTTTTCTGTTTATCTTTTTTTAGTAATGGTGTACCAGTAAATCAGACAAATACTGCATTTGGGAGGATCAGCTTCATCGCATCATGGAGTTTTCCTGATTGGGTACGGTGACATTCATCCACAAACACATAGAGATCACCTTTTGCTTTAAAATCCTTAGTCAGACTATGTTGTAATTCTTTGATAAATTCATCGTTATCGTCATCCGATTCTTTACTACCAAATTTATGAACTAGCGATCCAATCAACCATGGAGTTCCTTCATTGAGTTTTGCTACCAAGTCTTTTCCACTCTTGGTGCGATAGATCTCTTCTTCTACCCCTGTGGATACTTTTTCTATCTGTTCATCCAATTCCTCGCGATCAGTAATAATAACGACCCTTGAATTTGCGATGTTTTCACGGATCCATTTTGCGAGCCAGACCATCGTTAGACTCTTACCACTTCACTGCGTATGTCGGATGATTCCTCATTCTCTTTTGCGGAGATATTCTTGAGACGCTTTGACTCAGAAGTATTGATTGTGACGACAGAGTTTTTTGGTACCCGCATCAAAAATGATAAAGTCATGAAGAATCTCCAAAAACCTTTCGGGCTGACACAATTGGATGAGGTGTTTGTGGAGTGGATGATCGAGTTGAGATTGTTCTTTTCGTTCAAGATAATATTTTTCAGGTGTTTCAATCGTTCCATAACGGATACCCTGCGTATCATTTCCTGCCATTACCAGTTGGATCGTCGAGAAAAAGTGTCAGATAAAATCCTTCTTTTGATTATCCAGGTTTTGACGGATACCCTCAGAGACAGAGATTTTACTTCTCTTGAGCTCCAAGACTCCTAGAGCGATACCGTTGACATAGAGTACTATATCGGGACGCTTATCATGTTTACCTGTGACAGTCACTTCCTGTGCAAATGCAAAATGATTACTCATAGGATTAGCTCGATCTACAAGCCATACGGTCTGTTTATTTTCTCCTATCTCTTCACGGACTTTAATCCCATAACGAAGCATACGATAGACTTCCTTGTTTCTATCATACAGACTTTTGGATTCATCATTTGCCATCTTAGTAAATTCAGTGATTGCCTTATTTACCAATACATCAGGATATTTGGAATCCAAAAAAGCACGAAGAAGCTCTGCCTCAATATTGCTATTATTTGGTCTATCAGTCCAATCACCAAGATAGGTGTATCAGAGATTGTGTTGAAGTCGATCAACACAGCGGTTTTGTGTTTCTCTTTCGATCTGTCAGACGTTATTGAAGGAAGTCATACGGTGAAGTGTAGGGATAAATTACGCTGTAGCTTGTAGTCTTATTTTACCAGTGAGAAGTTGTTGCATCATACCTTGTTTAATCAGTTTATATTTGTCTCTCTGGGAGATGCTGCTTTCTATATCATTATCCATATCAGAGAGAAATTTAGCTATTGCTTGTTGTTCTTTAATAGTAGGTATCATAATAGTGTAAAGGTCTTTAATTACACTAGGATGTGCCTTCATGGTATAGTCAAAAAATAAGAACGAATGAAGAAATTGAAGTTGATAAGCTAAGAATCTTGCATTAATATCACTACTTAATATTTTCATATACCCACAAACGTTTGTTATTGAAAATTTATGTTTCTGCCTGTAAAAAAAGTTTCATCATCAGTCAACCGACCAAGTTATC
>CAZWFZ010000141.1:0-2494 GCA_964633455.1 uncultured Candidatus Peribacteria bacterium
CCCAAGGCAAAAACTATATCGTCCGTGTCACACCAAGTTCCAACGGTATATGATGCATGCAACAAGTTGTCTTGCCAGGCAAAGGCGCTCAAAATATTAGAAACGGAGAAACTTTTGATATCGTCGTAGATGGCACCCAAGCCAAAAAAATACCGCTCGTATGCGCTTCGATGGGGATGTCGCAAGGACAGATTATCGTTGAGTAAATCATGCTATACATAAAAGATACTCTTTATTCTTACTGTTCATCAGATGAAACAAACATATGAAGTCCAAGGTATGCACTGTGCTTCTTGTGCACAGATCATCGTCAACAAAGTGGGAGCTCTCCCCTGAGTTGCCTCATGCGAGGTAAATTTCGGCACCAAAAAAACTACCATCGACTACAATCCACAAGAAACATGATTTTCACAAATGCATGAGGAGGTACAAAAGTACTGATATACACTTGTCGACACAACAACATCAGATCATAGCACACATCAGCAAACTCCTGGTGATATCGAACTACAAAAAATATGGAACAATGTTCGTATTTCATTGCCACTGATTGCTATTTCCATAGGGATTATGATTTGGATGATTGGTGCTGAATACGGCTTACGAGCAGAAAACATGATGCTCTACGAATTTTTCCATCATCTGCTTCCCATCTTTGCAACCATTATGTTGTTTGTGGTCGGTTGGAAGTATATTATTGCTGTAGGGAGATATATAAGATACGGTGTGGCAAATATGGATACGTTGGTAGGAATTGGTACGATAGTAGCTTATATATATAGTTTCATTATCTCTGGATTTGAAACATCTCTAGCTCCGTATCTCAATGTTGAAAGATGATTTTATGAAGCAGTCATTGTCGTCATCGGCTTTATAGAAATCGGCAAATATATGGAAGCCAAAGTAATGTCCAAGACAGGACACGCTATCAAAGCGCTTCTTGGGCTACAAGCAAAAAATGCCATTATCCTCAAGGACGGTAAAGAAACCCAGGTGTCACTTGAACACGTACAGTTGTGAGATATTATGATCGTGAAACCAGGAGAAAAAATACCCCTTGATGGGAAAATTATTTCTGGCAAAGCAGATATAGACGAGTCGATGATTACAGGTGAGTCTATGCCCACTTCCAAAACAGTTGGTGATGAGGTGATTTGATCTACGCTGGTCATTAATTCTACCTTGCAAGTACAGACTACTGCGCTGGGTAAAGATACGTTCTTGAGTAAAATTATTGCAGTCGTTGAACAAGCACAAAACTCCAAACCCCATATTCAAAAACTTGCCGATCAAATCATGGTCTACTTCGTCCCTGTAGTGTTGCTCATAGCCGTATGAGCTGGCTTGTTTTGGCTCTTTTGGGGTAAACAATTTTTCCCTGGAATTAACTCAATTGAATTTGCTTTGATGAGTTTCGTAGGCGTACTTGTTATTGCGTGTCCCTGTGGTTTGGGATTGGCAACACCGATGGCAATTATCACAGGTGTTGGCCATGGAGCAAAAAATGGTATTCTCGCCAAAAATGCACAAGGTTTATTGGAACTCAGAAAAACAAACATTGTCGTTTTTGACAAGACCGGCACGATTACCGAAGGCAAACCGATGCTGGTAGAAGGCACGGACGCATCTCATATACATATGACGCTACTTGCCTCACTTGAAGCACTCTCGAGTCATCCCATCGCGCATGCAATTAGCGAGTATGCTGACAAACATAATATTATTTTGGAGTCTGTGAGTGATTTTGAAAATCTCGCAGGTGCGGGTATCCAAGGAACTATCAATGGCAAAGTATACGCCGTCACCAAACCATGATGGTTGGGAGAACAAGGTATGAGCTACGATACAAAACGTATCGATCAACGAACAAATCAAGGTAAAACGCCTCTCATTTTGAGTAGCGAACAAGAAGTGCTCGCGTATTTCGCAGTTGCTGATACGATCAAAGCAACAAGCAAACAAGCCATTCTTGACCTCAAAAAAATGGGTATCACTCCTATTATGATCACCGGTGATCACCAGAACACCGCTCAGTACATTGCAGATCTTGTAGGTATAGAAAAAGTCTACGCACAAGTACTCCCCCAAGACAAAGCAGCGTTGATCCAAAGTGTCCAATGACCAAAAATCACGGTAACTATGGTCGGCGACGGTATCAACGATGCGCCGGCTTTGGCACAAGCGGATATTGGTAGCTATGAGTACGGGAACGGATGTAGCCATCGAATCAGCGGACATCACGCTGCTCCACGGTGATCTCAGCAAACTCGTCAAAGCAATTCGTATTAGTAAACTCACCCAATCCGCTATTCTTCAAAATCTTGCTTGGGCATTTGGATTTAATATTCTTGGTATCCCACTTGCTGCAGGCGCATTCTATCCTTTCCTCGGCGTACTCCTCAACCCAGCATTTGAATGAGCTGCTATGGCCTTCAGTGACCTCACCGTCGTTGGCAATAGTCTGAGATTACAGAATAAGAAATTGTTTTAGCTA
>CAZWFZ010000142.1:0-2471 GCA_964633455.1 uncultured Candidatus Peribacteria bacterium
TCGAGCGTGCCGTTGGGATGATTGTGAAAGACGTGGGTGGTGAGATCTTGTTGTTTATTTTCTGCAGTATGCTGGGCTAGTTCTTGTCCATCGAAAGATACGTGATCTTCTGTAGCGGTAAGTGCTTCGAGGAGATCGTGTTTGACAATTTTGCCTCTTGCGTCACAGCCGATGGTGCCCGCTATTTCTTTGTTTTCTTTTTGTCCTTGTTGCGCGAACTCAGCGAGGTCACGGAAGGTGGAGGTATCGATAGAGTAGTTTTGATTCATGGCTTACTTTTTATGTATAAAGTCGGACATATCAACCATACGTAATTGTCAGAGAATTACAAAAGCAAGTAGCCAAAATGTGCTAGCTAAGATATAGCAATATTTTGACATTTTGAGCGGTGATGCATATAATTGAAGTATGCATAAAGCACAACATCACCCAGATCATGGTGAAGGAGCGCCAGAAGTGCTTCCAACTGACCTCGAAACCCAACGAGTGACTTTTTTTGGTGCAGAATATAAACCGCAAACGACTATCAATTTCTCTAAAATCAAAGAATCTATAACCAAAAAAAGGAGTCATGCATGGACTATGAAGAAGTATACAACACCTCCCGACGTACTGTGTGACCATTGTATCGAACAAGGAATCACCTGTGCAATTACTGATTTGGAGAGTCTTTCTTTTGGTCATAAGCAGTGTCTCTCTCACTTACTTTTGGAAATTGACGAGCCAGCTAAGCTCCATAAGCAATACGGAGAAGCGATGTTGTTTTGGATATGGCATTTCTGTGTTTACTATGGATACTCTAGGACCATGCGTGAGAAGTTAGTTAGGTATATGGTGGAGCATACTTCATTTGGTGCGAATGATGGCTTTCCTCTTTTGCAAAAAGCGTATGATGCGCAGCGCCTGTTATTTCACCATGATTGTGATATTGCAACTACACTATGTCAGTATGATATGAGTATACATCTAGACGAGTTCCTTCAATCACGCGAGGTGAAGCAGATAGTGACTGATATGATAGGTAGTGACTACCACCTTGAGCCTCTTTTTGTGAGGAGTGAATATACGAGTGGACACGACCAAACATGGTGGTTCAAACACTTTGCTAAGGATGGACGTGAGATAGATTATGCGGAGCTGGATAATCTACGGACGTATGATAAATCATCTGGTTATAAGTTTCACAAAATGCCAAGATATGACAATCCTCGTATACACCGTGATCGATCTGGTGAACACTATGCGCTGTATATGGATGCACCTATGGGTATGGGAATTTTTCATGAGGGGAGACCACTTGCATATATAGCATTTTCACTACGAGACAAAACCACTCTCTTTATCAATCAGATGCAGAGCGTCAAAGCCACCCATTACGATAGATATGGGAGAGTCACCCGTGAGTCTGTGCCAGCACAGGTTACGTCCATGCCACGACAGCAACTCCTTACGAAAGTGACCGAACTTCTCGCATCGCAGTTTGGTTGTACACAGGTGATGATCCAAGGTGGTGCAAACAATAAACGAACCAAAGAAATGCTCACCGAAAAAGTATACAATCAACGATCTGGTGAAGTAGATGATGTGCGTACTACACAAGCGCATCTAAGCCAAAAAAATGCTCATCGCATCTATGACCTCTTCGCACAAAAACAAGGCTATACCAAAGATGACGAAAGAGGTGATTGGATAAAAGATCTCTAATATTTCTTCTTATTTTATTCTATATTTCTTCTTAGTTTTTGAAAAGTGTTTTGGTAGTTTGTTTCTATGACAACACCAATCGAAGCACTTTCTGTATTGTGATCATCAATCTCCCTCAAAAAAGTACATACGCAAGATTTTTTGAGTTTGACGGATATAGCAAGGTATAAGAATGCAAATGAGCCCTATCAAGTGATTAGGAACCGGTTAAAGAGCAGAAGTACAATTGACTTTCTGGGTTTGCGAGAAAAATTGAATAACGAACTTTTTAAACCTGTCGAATTCGACACGTTTAAAAATGACGCATGAGACAATACATTTACCTTGTCCCCTCAGGAATGGATTGAGAAAACATGCGCAATCGTCCTTATGGTCAAGTCAGGGAGGTATCATGGTGGTACTTTTGCCCACAAAGATATAGCCTTGAAATTTGCCAGTCGAATTTCTGTAGAATTTGAACTCTATTTGATAAAAGAGTATCAAAGACTCAAGGAGAGTGAAATGCAAACAACTGATTGGAATGTCAAAAGACTCATTGCCAAAGTGAACTACAAAATTCACACGGATGCTATCCAAGAAGTACTTTTGCCTCGTGCATTGACGAATGAGGAGAAAGCCTATATCTATGCTGATGAAGCAGACATGCTCAATCTTGCACTATTTGGTATGACTGCGAAACAACGAAGAGTCCAGCATCCAAAATTAACTGGAAATATGAGAGATTATGCAACCCTAGAGCAGCTCATCGTACTTTCCAATATGGAGAG
>CAZWFZ010000143.1:0-1934 GCA_964633455.1 uncultured Candidatus Peribacteria bacterium
TGTTGAATGTAGGAGCGCAATTGATCAATATTGCTATCTTTTTGTTTATCTTCGTGAAGTTTTTTGGTGGCAAGATCAAACAACAACTCCTTCAAAGACAAGCTGACATACAGCATATTGCTCAAGCGAAACAAGAATATACAGATATCATTACCAAGGCACAATCGGAGGTAGATACTATGATTCTCGAAGGCAAACAGCATAGAGAAAAGCTTATTCAAGAGGCTCAATTATTGGGCAAAAAGAAGGAGGCAGATATTATTGCAGATGCACAAAACAAAGCAAATGTACTTGTAGATCAAGCACAAACTTCAATGAAAGTCTTGCAAGACGAACTCGAACAAAACTTTGTTTCTTCCGTCAAGCGTATTGCCAAAGTAGTCGTACACAAGGTAGCGTGAGAACATACCAACGTACAAGATGCATATCTCGAGCAAGTTGCCAAAGAGTTTAGTTCACAAAAATAATCTGCATGCATATTACCAAGTTTACTAAACGTTTGTGTGCGCTAGCTAGTACAGATGGTGCGATAGATACTATCATGAAGACCTTGTCTGCTGGTGTTGCATCGCAACGCGTCACTCGCAAAGACCTCAAACAGTTGGTACAACATTTAGGAGCTATGAGTGTGCAAAAACCACAATTACGCGCACCCAAAGCTGATGTGCTTCCTCACAGCGAGAAGTACGATTTTGTTGCTACAGATACGTTGTGAATCGAGGTAAAAGAAGGCGATATGCTCTACAGAAGAACGTTAGTTGGCGATATAAATAAACTCTTGCAATAAGTGTTTCTGAAAATTATTTTATTTTTTGCTTCCCTTGGTTATGTCACTTACTGAACAACTTCTCTCCAAAATTGAGCAATCACTCCAAAGCAAAGACCTGTCTGACTCCCTTTCACAAAAAGGGATCGTACAAGAAGTCAAAGATGGAGTGGCAACGGTTTCAGGTCTTTCAGACGTGAAATTTAGCGAAATCGTTCAATTTTCTAGCGGAGTAAAAGGCCTGGTACTCGACCTTACAGAGTTTGCTGTAGGAGTACTTATTTTGGGTGATATGAGATCAATCAAGCAAGGAGATACCGTCCAATTGACGGGTATCATTTTTTCAATTCCTGTCGGTAGACAATACATTGGTCGTGTGGTGGATGGATTGGGTGAGGCAATTGATGGCAAAGGTGCCATCGAAGGCAAAGAGTATGCACCTGTAGAAATCGTTGCTCCAGGCGTTATGGCAAGACAATGAGTAGATCAGCCTTTGCAAACAGGTATCAAGGCGATAGATAGTATGGTACCTATTGGAAGAGGACAGAGAGAGTTGATTATTGGCGATAGACAAACAGGTAAGACTGCTGTGGCTATCGATACGATCCTCAATCAAAAAGACCAAAACATGACCTGTATCTATGTAGCGATCGGTCAGAAAGAATCCAAAGTACGTAGAATTGTAGAGACATTGACTCAGGCAGGCGCTATGGAATACACTATTGTGGTTTCATCAGCTGCTTCTGATCCAGCAGTGATGCAATTCTTGGCACCATACATTGGTTGTACCCTTGGTGAATATTTCATGAACAATGGTGAAGATGCGTTGATCATCTATGATGATTTATCCAAGCATGCAGTTGCCTATAGAGAAGTATCTCTCTTACTCAGAAGACCTCCTGGACGTGAGGCATATCCTGGTGATGTGTTTTATGTGCACTCCAAATTACTCGAGAGAGCAGCGAGAGTCAGTGCAGACTATATCGAACAAATTACCGGTGGTAGAGTCAAAGGCAAGACAGGTTCAATAACTGCATTGCCTATCATTGAAACACAAGCAGGTGATGTATCCGCATATATTCCTACTAATGTGATTTCTATTACCGATGGTCAGATTTTCTTGGAGACAGACTTATTTAACGCAGGTATTAGACCAGCGATCAATGTA
>CAZWFZ010000143.1:1944-2466 GCA_964633455.1 uncultured Candidatus Peribacteria bacterium
TATGAAAAAAGTTGCAGGTACTTTGAAGCTCATGTTAGCTAACTTCAGAGAGCTCGCTGCGTTTGCTCAATTTGCGTCCGACTTGGATGAAAGTACCCAAAAAGTCCTCGAGAGAGGTAAGAGATTAGTCGAGTTGCTCAAGCAAAACGTGAATAGTCCCTTGCCATTCAACAAGCAAGTAGTCGTCATCTACGCAGGTGTAAAAAACCATCTAGATAGCCTAGCAGTCAGCAAAATAGCAGAATTTGAATCACTTGTCTATGACAAACTTGATACCAATCGAAAACCTCTTGCTGACCAAATCGCTAATGAAAAAGCACTCAGTGATGAGATTGAAGGCAAGATCAAAGAGCTGATCACCGAGGTCAAAGCTGAGATGATATAGTAGATCACCATTACCAATACAAAAGAACACCTCAAAAGGTGTTTTTTTTATCTTGTTTTTATTTGTGCTTTTGATTATAGTACAACTCACCTAAGAAGTTGGTGAGTCCATGCAGTATCTCCTTATCTGTTATTACC
>CAZWFZ010000144.1:0-2459 GCA_964633455.1 uncultured Candidatus Peribacteria bacterium
CAACTCACCTAAGAAGTTGGTGAGTCCATGCAGTATCTCCTTATCTGTTATTACCTGGGGCCGAATATGCTTGACCTAGTCAGGCTTGTGCTACCACTTTTGTATTGGGGGTAATGATATGTGGACACCACGGCTTCTTGGAATTGTTTTTGAGCTACTTACATAGGTGTCCGTAGATGAAAAAGCGTAACGAATCATTTATTTGTGCAGGATGTGGCATTGCTGTTGCTCCTGCGCTCAAGACATGTAGGAATCACTGCCCTGCATGTTTTTTGTCATTGCATGTAGATGGGGAGGTGCCGGGTGATAGAAATACGAGCTGTGGAGGCAAGATGATCCCCACGGAATTTGTCCAAGCAAATGGGGGAGTGAAGATTCACTTTGTCTGCACCAAGTGCCACAAAAAACATCGAAATAAACTCGCTACAGATGACCGTTTGGTAGACCTCCCACAACAAATAGCATACTGGAAAGAAAAGCTCCGTTTTTGATATTGACATTAAAATCTATATATTTATTGTACTTTCTTGGGTTCATTACCAATTAAAAAACAGAAAATACTAGTTCTATGAAAAAAAATACTGCTTCGGCACTTGGTATCCTCATCACCATGGGAATCGTTTTTGGTGATATTGGTACTTCACCGCTCTATGTGTGGAAAGCAATCATTGGTGATCAAATAATCACTGAGCAATTGGTTTTTGGCGCAGCGAGTCTTATTTTTTGGACGCTCACGATTCAGACAACGATCAAGTATATCGTGATGACCTTGCGTGCAGACAATGAGGGTCAAGGAGGAATCTTTGCTCTCTATGCACTGATTCGTCCTCATAATGCATCACGGACGCTATTGTATGCAACGATTGCAGGTGCTGCTTGTATTTTGGCAGATGGGTTTATTGCTCCGGCAATTTCTATTTCCTCAGCCGTTGAAGGTATAAGCAACTTACCTACGTTCGCGCATTTCAACACCACTATCGTAACTGCAGTGATCATATCTTGTCTCTTCTTATTCCAACAACGTGGGACAATGAAAGTAGGTAAGGTATTTGGTCCAGTGATGGTAGTGTGGTTTTCTATGCTTGCGATATTGGGAATATTTGCTATCAGCGAATTTCCTACTATCATAGCAGCACTGTCTCCTCATTATGGACTTAGTCTTCTCATACACCAACCTGGATTAACATTTCTCATTGCAGGTGGCGTCTTCTTGTGTACGACAGGAGCTGAAGGACTATATTCTGATTTGGGGCATTGTGGAAGAGCAAATATTCGTCTTGCATGGATCGGTGTAAAATCTGCGCTGGTGATAAACTACTTTGGACAAGCTGCGTGGTTGTTGAAACATCAAGGACAAACACTTGATAGTTTGAATCCGTTCTATGAAATTATGCCATCATGGTGGCTCCCTTTGGGTATCGCTATAGCAACATTTGCTACTATCATTGCTTCACAAGCAGTTATTTCTGCTGCGTACACCTTGGTATCCGAAGGTATCAAGCTTAACTTGCTCCCTAAGTGGAAAATTGTCTATCCATCTGATGAGCAAGGACAATTGTTTGTACCGATGATCAACTTTATTTTGTGGGCAGGATGTATGGTTGTTCTTTGCTCCTTCAAAACCTCTACGGCGATGGAAGGAGCATATGGACTAGCTATCATCAACACAATGATCCTCACTACTTTTTTGCTCTTGCACTATATGAAATATAAAGGTTACAAGCCTTGGTTTATATGGTGTTGGGCAGCCTTTTACCTCTCTGGTGAAGGATTCTTTTTGGTTGCAAATAGCAAGAAATTCTTAGAGGGTGGTTGGGCAACGTTGTTGATTGCTGGTATTTTTGGACTGATGATGGTTGCATGGTATCTGACTGAGAAATTGAAACGCTCTATTATTAGCCAAAAAGTAGTGAGCTTAGATGTTTTTTCAAGGAAGGTGTCTCGTTTGCATGCAAATATACCGTTTGTAGATGTTTTGGTCTTACTTTCCAAAACGAACGCTGGCAAGATAGATGCTCGTCTGATGAGACAAGTACAGCGTGGCAAAAAAGCAATGTTGTATATAGTCATTCATATAGATGCAGCACCTACACCCTTTGAAAATGATTGGCAAATTGTACGTCATGAAAATGTGGCATTAATTAATGTCAAACGTGGATTTAGGATGAAAGCGAACTTGGGATCTGAGTTGCGACGATTCTTGGATGAGCAAAAAATTGTTTTACCCAAGATGGTGAATCAAGTCTTTCCCGTGTTCAAGTTCCTTGCTGTAGACAACCACGTCGTACACGATACGTGGTTTGTTAGGTTAGCAAACTTTATTAAGCCATCTTCGCTCAACACTCTTGATCACTTCTTCCCTGATGTGAGTGGTAAAGAGACAGTGAAGATGATGATATCTGAGGAAACGAGCTAAATTTTTTTGAAACGTTTTCCAACGCGCCGGTAACCCGGCGCGT
>CAZWFZ010000145.1:0-2419 GCA_964633455.1 uncultured Candidatus Peribacteria bacterium
TCCAAGGCAGTCGTGATCAATGCAGGTGGCTATACTCCTGTTTTGCTCAAAAAGCTTTGATACGAATGATCAAGAGGTATACTTTCCATCGCAGGTAACTATTACCGCATCAATCCTTCTGCACTCCACCAAGTCAGGACAAAAGTCTATATGGTGCAAGACCCTGCACTCCCCTTTGCAGCACTACATCTCGATCCAGAAGTTGATGATCCAAATGTAGTCAGACTCTGACCTACTGCGTTTGGGATACCGTACCTCGAGAAAAAAAATCGACACAGTCTGTTTGATTATATGGGTATTATCAATGCGAAACATGATTTGCAAACATTTTTTGCTATTCTGAAAAACCCAACTATCAAAGCATATTTGCGAAAGAATTTTAAATTCCTGATTCCTATCTATGGTAAATGGCTCTTCCTCAAAGATGCGAGGAAAATTTATCCTTCACTGAAACGAGAAGATATTGAAATGCTTGATGGCTATGGTGGTAACAGACCACAGGCTATCAACAGAGAAACACACACCTTAGACTTTGGTGAAACGAGGGTCGTAGGGAAAAATGAGAATATTATCGGTAATACGACCCCTTCTCCAGGTGCAAGTACCGCAATAGATAATGCAAGAAGAGATATCATAGAGATAGCTACTATGCCTTATTTTAAAGAACGCTTCACATGGGATCAAGCATGATTTGACTCTGAATATGTTCCGCAAAAAATAAACTTCATACCATGAAGAGTAAACGAAAGAGCCTATCAAGCTCCAACGCAAGCACCACTCTCCTATGAAGCATTTAGCTCGCTCGAACTCCAAGGCAAAAACTGTAAACTCAGAGCGGTCACCCAAGCAGACGCTGAGAGTATTTTAAACAATGCGAACGACCTGAGTATTTATGGCAAACGACTTACCCGACAAAAGAAGGGAAGCTATGAGCTCGAGGATGCCCAACAATTCGTTGATTACACCATGCAGGAACATCAAAAAAACAACAAAAGAATACTCGGTATAGAAGTCGATGGGGAAATTGTAGGGATGATGTCACTGACGAGAAATGAGTTTCCCTATGACCACACCGCCTACACCGGTACCTGGGTCGGCACTGCGCACCGCGGTAAGTGACTTGCGCCAGAAGCGATGCAACTCATGTGTGATAATGCACGCCTGATCTTTCCTGATCTCATCAGACTCGAAGCAAGAATCTTCGAGGGCAACGAAGTCGTCCCACACATTCTCGAAAAAGTAGGCTTCCACCAAGAAGCCAGTCTCAAGAATAGAATTGTGCATCAAGGTCTGATTAAGAATGAGTATATTTGGACGAAGTTGTTGCAGTAGATGAACTACTGCACATGCCACTAGCGACCCAATGATAAACAGAGAATGACAGATCTGATTATACTACTACTCTCACAAGAATAAGTTGATTATGTCAATATACTCTTGCATAAAGTGACCAAATAAGTATATATTTCTGGTCCATAATTTTGTGGTCATTACAAGTTAAAAAATTGAGAATATGTGTATATCTGTAAACAACGCCCGGCTATGGGGAACCAGCATAGCAAACGTGGCAGATTTCAATCTGCATCATCATCATCTATTCTACCAAAACAAAGTAGAAAACCTCAGTAGTACTCCAAATGCTATGATACTACCCGTACCGGGCATTGTGCAAAAGTTGCATGATACCTCTGCATATGGGAAATTTTTGGATGAGGTAGTAGAGCAATTGAAGCCCAGGGGACGGGGTATGTTCGTCAGTAAGAGTGTATCAATAGAGGATGTGGGTATGTACACCATCGTAAGAGCTCGAGTCATCGAGCCAGCAGAGGTTGAGTCTGCATTATTGAGTGTCTCCAGCCACAAGAGGCCATACATGAAACCATCACTCTTAGGTTGGTATCGTGGTTTCTATGGCAAAAATACAGAACTCCTGATTTGTTGTTTTGATAGTAAAGAAGCCACAAAACCACAACCTATCTGGGTTCAATATGAGCCTCACCATTTCAGTAAACTGTTCTTTCCAGGTGCGGATAGTCATAACGGTGAAATTCCGAACATAGGAGGTAAAGTTGAACGAGATCACCATCTTATCTTCGGCACAGTGGGTGCAAGTGTAAGTGCGCCACGTGGTAGCTTTGGGCGCTTTTCTGAGTCAAAGATACCAGAAACCTTGATCTCGACTAGGTGGCAACATCTTGATGAAATAAATGGACAGGGAATCAATGGGGACTGGATATATGACATAGGAAATAACAAGCTCACCATGAAAACAGAGTCGTTGGCATAGTAATGTCCATAAGAAAAATTATGACGAACAATTTTTGATCGGATGAGAATTTCATCCGATTTTTTTTAAAAAAATTCACTTAACGTAATTATTACATTTTCTCTTGCAATTTAAAAAATATTGTATAAGGTA
>CAZWFZ010000146.1:0-2372 GCA_964633455.1 uncultured Candidatus Peribacteria bacterium
CATCATGTAAAGGGAGGAATATACGGAGGATTTTTGGGATAAGTGATTTCATGAGAGAAATAAGATTTAAGAAATAAGAAACCAGACTCCAGACTCCAGAGATACAAACAATCGTTATCCTGAACTGTAACTTTTCCTGTCATTCTGAGCGCAGCGAAGCCCCCATACGGGGACAAGCATCCAGGAGAACTTTACTTTCAGTATGCACGTTTTCTGGATCTTTATCCTCGTATGAGGGTTTTACCCACTCGCAACTGTGTTTCTTTACCAGTGAATTTCTTTACCGGTTGTGCTTAGACTATTGCTAATTATCTGATATTATCAAGAGTTCTTGCGAACAAAAAAAGCAACAAGAATGCTTGTTGCTCAGCTAGTATTTTGCTTACTTAAGCACTGGTGGATCCATCTGCATGCGTATAGCTTCTCAAGCTAGATGCATGGTCGCATAATACCTCACGATGTGAGAAAATAAAAAAAACCTAGCTGAATTCAGCCAGGATTAGGGTGAGGAGTGAACATCCTTTATGCCTCTTTGTGGAATGCCATGTTGGCAAACCACCAGCTGGCCTTCATGAACCCGCTGCCCAAAAGGCCGAGCAGGAAGAAGACGCCGATCAGGCGGTTGCCTGTATCAGCAATGTACCACCCGTAGAGGGTGAGACCCTCATGGGTTAGTTGCATCCCAGGAACTTCATAGTTCCTGAAGATGAATACTGATACTGATGGGTACAACAAGATGCACCCGAAGGCAAACATGAGGATTGCAAGTATATTCCAACTTTTTTTCGTCATAATTTATAGCGGTGTTTTGGTGAAAGTTCCGCTCAAATAATTTACATATTTTATAGTAAAAGTCAATAGCAATTCTTCTTATCCACTGATGAATAATTTGCTCTCTTGGGGGCTGATTTGTCCGTTGTATTTGGCGTTAGATTTTTTGTTGTAGGGGAGGAGGGCTGGTGCGTCCATGGTTTCGAAGGCGATCTGACAGATACGCATACCTGGTCTGATGACAATAGGCATCGCATTGATATTGCAGATCTCTAGGGTGATGGTCGAGGGACTATCTCGCCCAAAGCCAGGATCAATGAAACCTGCCGTAATGTGAATCATCAGTCATAGTCTAGCAAGGCTACTTCTGCCTTCTACTCTCGCCACAAGGTTAGCGGGTATGCCAAAACGTTCTTTGGTCGCTGCCAACAGAAATTGTCAAGGTTGCACTATGATATCCTCATCGTCAGCATAGGTGGTGACTTGGGTGATAACCTGTGAGTCGGTGGTGAAGGGATTGAGAACGGTGTCCTGTTTGGGGAATCGTTTGATCTCATTACCCAGTCTGAGGTCAAAACTTGCACAGACGATATTGGGTAGCACGTCTTCGAGGGACTCACCTTCGGGAAGCACTAGTTTGAGCTCTTTTTCAAGGAGCATACGGCGTATAGTTCAATCTGACAGAATCATAGTTGGGGAGAGTGATAAATGGTTATCAAGGTATACTAATAAATTGATAACTTAATTTATAATTTTTCGTATCAATTTATTAGTTAATCTATTGGAATAGAATAGCTAACATGTTTGCTATATAACCAATAGATTATATACAGGTTGCGCGAAAGGATGCAAGCAAAAGACTCCCTAACTATCACTTGCAAAACGCTGAGAAACTATCATATATAGTGGTGATACCTATTGGTTGTCATCCGCTCTATATAAACGTAATTTCTATGAAATTAGACAAACTCTTTGGGAGTAAGGCGAAAGCTGACATTTTGAAGTATTTGGTCTTTAGAAGACAAGGTATTTCAATCAGAGCATTTGAATGAGAACTCGAATGGTCTTTTCCAGCGATCAAAAAACAGATAGATCAACTTGAAGATGCTGGGGCGGTAGAAATCAAAAAAGATAGCGCAAAACGATCAATCTATTTGACCAAGTGATTTGGTGACCATATCAAAGAATTCTTCATTTATGCGTTGCAGCATGATTTACGTGCATATTTTGAGGTACAGGGTACCAAGATTGAAAAATACTTTTGGGGAAAATTATTTGGCGTCCCACTTGAGATGGATCTCGTGCTCATCTACCATCCAGACGAACAGTTACAACTAGATACTATCAAAGAAGATATCAATAATATTTTCAGGAACTATTTGATCGAATACGTCAGCGTCGTCTTCATGACGGTGCCAGACTTTGAAAAACGCTACAGACTTGCGGATAAGTTCGTTCTGCATTTGATGAGACAGACGAAGACGAGCGAAGTATAAGACAAAGTTGCAAAGCTGCAAAGTTACAAAGTGCAAAGGCTAGATGAAACGTGTAGTTATTCTACACCTATTGGATATTGGATTTTCTTGCCCTCATTTTTTTTC
>CAZWFZ010000147.1:0-2345 GCA_964633455.1 uncultured Candidatus Peribacteria bacterium
TCGCTCCTTGAGGAGTTGGGGCACAATAACATTTGGTGAGGAAGTATTTGGTGCAGCAGGCGGTACTGTTGTGGTAGTTGGAGTTTGTTGCGAAGCTGGTTGTTGTGATGCAAAAAGGTTGTTATCAGTTACCTGTTTGAGAATCTCAGCAACCACAGATGGCTCACGCAAAAATCATTCAATATCATCACGGATCATTTCAACTGCTTTGAGGTATGCATCTGTAGCGATTGGTTTTGCCATAGTACTGAAGCGGGCCTCCAAATTATTTCCTATCCACAATTTAAAACGTGGCTGATCACGAAACGGATGGTTGGGTTTGATGTCATGTAAAAAATTTTTGATTATTTTTTCTTGTTCACGGGTGACACTATTTTTCAGCATACCTTCACTCTGCAAAAGTTTAATAACTCCTTCCATGAGTTTACCGAATATGGGACCTTGGAATTTCACCTGATCTAAGGCTTGTATAAGCATCTTTTCTCTGGCGATGCGCTCCTCTCTTTGTTCTTTGGTCTCTCACGAACTCGGTGCTGTGGTGTTGGTAGGTGAAGTTTTTGTACTGTTTGCCACATGAAAGTATTTTGATGCTCTCGCTTCGTCCACAATTACTTGTTCAAGCGGAGGAAAAGCAAAAAATGGTGCAATATCACCTTTGATACTGGTCACTACACTCTCACAAGAAATCGTATCACAGGCGAAATCAGCCTCATGGTGATATTTCCAATCAATATAGTCGCCTATCCAGACCTTGAAACGCGGTTGTTTGTTAAAGTTTTGATCCTTTATTCTTTCCCACAAAAAATCCATAACCTTATTTTTCTGTGTATCAGTGGCATTAGCTGGCAGTACTGCATGTTTTTGTAATACATCTATTACTTGTTGCTGTATGCTTTCCATATAGGGTTTGGTAGGAAACTTCACGAGGTGAAGTGCCTTATCTATGATCTCATTCCTCATCCTTTGTTGGTTTGGGGTTTCCGCATTACGTGCTTGGAGAACAGCATCGGGTGTTTTGGATGCCACACTGTTAGGTTGTCTATTTTGAGCCGTATTCTTTGGTTTCGGTGGATTTGGCGCAGTTGTCTTGGGAGGAGCTACGGTGGCATCCTTGAGCGCCCACACCTTCACATATTTTTTAAGTTCATACAACAATGGCAAATCGGACATTTTAGTTATATCCTTTCCCCACTCCTGGTCTTTGGTAGGCACTATCGCTAAATGCTCTTCGATGCGTTTCATCATAGCCTCATTTTCTGGCGTTTGTCCAAAAACGTCCAAAATAGTAAGTTTAGTCACTACTTGTTGCTTCAAGTGATTTGCTTGTTGCCCCAATTGTTCTTTTTCTCCCGCAGATAATTGCTCACCCGCCAAAAATCTCTTGAGTAATTGCTCAAAGTCAGGGAGAGTGAAATTTGGCTTATTTGGGGACGTCATAGGCACCTATGCACAATAAAAAGAGAAAAGATTCTGCTTTATTATACCTAATTATGTCAATCTGTCAATTTTTTGCTGTGTTTTTTACGTCTGTAGTGGAAAATGTACGCATAAACCCAACTGCAAATAAAAAAAGAAAAAAACCTTTCCGCATACGGAAAGGTATAGTCAGATTTTTGGTTAGTAACTTTTGCAGAGGTTCATTAATGATATGGGTTCGGCCAAATGATATGCTTGCTTGCAAAAAAATCTTTTATGCCACGCACTGCAAGTGGTCCAATTCCTACTACATAGGTAAGATCTTCATATGAACACGCATACAGATCTTCAATCTTTGAGGAAAGACAAAGTCGTTTCAATTTTTCCAATGAACCATAACGGACGCTCAAAGATAAGCGCCTGTGAGGATGAAGAAGTCGACGCAACACGTTCTTTGGAAGATCAGAACCATCTATAGATGACTTCATGATCGCAATGAACTCAGGAGTTCCTGGAAAGAGAGTATCCTTTTTGGCTGTCGCAATTGCGAAGGCTTCTTCTGTCTTCACTTTTACAAGGTGACGTAAGATATGGTTATTCTTATATTCGCTCGTTTCCGTAAATCTAGTCACGAGAAGTACATCCCCCATGCTTTGGCTATTATCCGTAAGGAAATCATGCAATGCTTGCTTTTTTTTGGGTTCTATATCTTTGGTTAATAATTCCCATACAGCATCCCATAAATGCATTTTTTTTCGTGGCACATGCGATTTTTTCATTTTTTTGAGTACTTTTTCTTGAGTCATATACAACTATTTCTTTGGTGAGTTAATGAATACTACAAAAAATACCATATATATTTCTAGGTATATATCAATATCAGAATAAAAAGAGGAGTTTTACGCCAAATACGTCCTCAAGGAAGCCTT
>CAZWFZ010000148.1:0-2334 GCA_964633455.1 uncultured Candidatus Peribacteria bacterium
AAGAGCGTCAGCTCTTTTTTTGAAAAACAAAAAGAGGAGTCTGACGGAGACAAGAATGCGTTAGGCTGAGTCAGGAGATGCGTTGAGATTTTCTATGATATTATTTTTGATAGTATCGGTACGTGCAATCTTTTGTTGTGCTTGAAGGAGGAGTTGATCAAAGGGAGTGATGAAAAGTGAATGCTCATGATGACCTAGTGATTGGAGCATTTCCTTGTACCAGGTAGGTTGCAAGAAGGAATGTGGTCAGCGTTTGTAGATCGCTGGCGTAGTTTTTTCTGCCGTAATTCTTGCAAGCTCACTTGCACAGAGGGTAGATTCGTATGCGGTGCCCTCGAGATGTTTGGGATCCTGGAGATCTTTTTCATAGACCGCGAAGAAGAGGGTATACAGTCATCCTTCGGTGTTTGCATGCGATTGCTCACACAAACTACTAACGACATTATGGACAGCATCTGGGTAGTGTGTTTGAGCATAATGGATGATATAGGCAAGCGCTTCCATTTTCCAAACGTCTGCGGTGTAGAAGGTATCATCTTGATCTTTGACAGTAGCGAAGAGTCACAACTGCTGTCCAAATTCCAAAAAGAGTGCAGTCTGTGGTCAATACTGTTTGACGATTGCTTCTGCAGAGGAACGTAGAGGAGAGGTGTTTTCTAGAGTAGTCATGTGTGTAATAATACTATAAAACTAGTATAATCAATCCATCTCAGGTGTATAATTTTGCATAGTTTTTGCGATCTTTTCACTTGCCATAGTAGACGAATAGGACCAAAGAAGTTTGACATGCGCAATATGATTTGGATTCAGTACAGCAATAATTGCTTCAAGTTGCATTATATCTTCTTGAGTTGGATTGTTGACCAGACGCATCAGTGTTTCATCGATTATGGCATGTTTTTCGTCTAATTGTAATAGATGCAATTTTCCGCTGATTCCTTCTCTGATTTTTTCACGCCTCATAGGTGATGCCGTTTCGAACTGTTCCAACAGTCATGGGGTCATAGTTTGAAGTTCGAGATATGCCTTACGTTGTGCTGCCCATGTCAACATACTTTTGCCAAATGATTCAAGTTTGTGGGTGAAACTATCTATCACAACTGTTTCTGTGCTCAGGCGACTTAGGCTTAGATAGCCTTGCGGGTCTGGGTGTGCTAACACGTGCGCTAAATGACCTCCATGGTAGAGAATACCTATTACTTCTCCTGTCAGTGCCAGTGTTGTTGCTAACTTCTCGTACACTGTTCATTTGGTGAAAAAGAGTTCACGTGCTTTGCCACTGGCATGTCAAACAGCATGTACGATATGTTCTCCATAATTGATCATAAGTACTTGCCTGGCAACTGCTCGTAGTGCACTCACTTTTCATTTGAGGAGAGATTGTTTGGTCTGCGTGACTTCTTGATGCCAATCATCAAGCGCATGTTGAATAGCAACAATATCATCATTTTGGATTGCTTGATCAAGCTCGTTCATATCTTCGTTGACCTCTTCTACATATGCTTGTACTTCTTGTATCTCTTGAGGAGTGGGGGTTTCTGAGTTTGTTTTTATCGCATCAATGTTGTCTGTTGGTAGTGTAACATCAGGAATAGGAGCTTTTTTCTCAATGACTGATTTTTGTCAATTTGCTTTCTCTATATCATCTAATGCGAGGAAGGTAAGCCCCAAGAACTTTTTGATATTCTTTTGATTTTGAGACATGTAAAGAATTGCAACCTGGGATCATGGTATGAATACGAGTGGCGGAATTCGTGTAGCAATGCCAGTGATACCAATTTTACTCATATTTTTCCAGAATTCTTGAAAGTTCTGTCTCGAGCGTTCGCCTGCAGGAGAGTTTTGTTTTCGTACTTCACTGGCGTAGTCTTGACGAATGATGTTGAGCTGTTGTTTGATATTGGTGACGAGTGCCTTGTTTTCTCTCAGTGCTTCTTGCCGCTTTTGTTTGATGGTGCTTTCCGTTTTTTGTTCTTGACCTGGAGTGAGTTCGGTTATATTTTCATGAGTACCAAGGTCAATTATTTTGGCTTGTCCATGGTCAGTGAAATTAATCTTATTGCCAGAAATCTTGAGTCCTTGGACGCCACCACTGACGAGCATACAGGTGAGTACGGTGACTTTGGCACCATACAATGAGTAGATATCACTCAGTTTCGTATCTCCTCGCGCCGCATCATGGAGTCAGGTCAATCACTGACTAATAAACTCTTCGAGTGATTCTCACACAAAACCATCTTGCAAAATTTTCTTCATTTGCCCCGTCTCGAGTACTCTCAGCACCCGATTGGACAATACTGATTTGGGGAGATACCCAAACAATTCGTTGACAAT
>CAZWFZ010000149.1:0-2276 GCA_964633455.1 uncultured Candidatus Peribacteria bacterium
AAGTATATGCTTTGGGCAATGGTTTGTCAAATTATCAAGTACGTTGTCATCCTGAACGATACCTCGTCATCCTGAGCATTAGCGAAGGATCCAGGAAACAAGAAGTAGTATATGAAAGAGCATCGTAAATTTTCAGGACATACAGATAACAGCGTTTTCCTGGATTTGCTATCCCTTTAGGGACTTCACCTTCGCTTTGCTACCCCCACTCATTTCATTCGGGGACCTTCGGCTCAGAATGACGTTATGCTGTTCTACTTATTACACTTGAACACAATCACATCACCTTCTCTCACAATATACTCTTTGCCCTCGAGACGCAAATGCCCTTTGTCTCTCGCGCCTGTTCGACCTCCATCAGCCACAAATTCGGGATAGGAAACAACTTCTGCCTTGATAAATCCACGCTCAAAATCAGTGTGAATTACTCATGCTGCTTGCGGTGCTGTACTGCCTTGTTTGATCGTCCATGCTCTGGTTTCTTTTTCACCGGTGGTGAAATAATACATCAATCCTACCGTATGGAATGCCAATGCAATCAAGTCATCAAGCGTTGGAATAGTTTCTATATCCTCTGCGAGTTCCTGCAAAAACAAGGACCTCTCTTCTGTGCTAGCCTCGAGCAGTTCCGACTCAAATTTGGCACAGACAATCGCGACGGGTTTGTGTAATACGGCTTCAAATTGACTCTTTATTTGCGTAGCATTTTTGAGTTCTTGTTCATGGACATTGATCGCATAGATGAATGGCTTGAAGGTAAGAAAATTGAATTGTCTCAATTGTTTTTTCTCATCAGCAGAGAGATCTCCTGCACAATCGTATGCAAGTTTCCCTGCCAACAAGAGTTGTTGGATATGCTGCAAAATAGGCAACAATTGACTAGCTTCTTTGTCCTGGCTTTTGAGTTTCCTCTCCAGCTCAGGAATTTTCTTTTCAATAAGTTGGAGATCCGCCATGATGAGTTCGGTATTGATAATCTCCACATCTCTCATTGGGTCAGTAGTTCACTCCACATGCACCACATCACTATCCTGGAAATGACGTACGACTTGGACGATCGCATCGACCTCTCTGATATGTGCAAGGAATTTATTACCAAGTCCCTCCCCTTGCGACGCGCCCTTGACCAGTCCTGCGATATCCACAAACTGTATCGCTGCAGGCACAATTTTTTGTGTGTTGGAAACCTGTGCAAGCACCTGTAATCTATCGTCATTGACGTTGACGATACCGACATTGGGTTCAATCGTACAAAAGGGAAAATTAGCTGCATCAGCAGCGTATTGTTTGGTAAGTGCATTGAAAAGTGTTGATTTACCAACATTGGGCAGACCAACGATACCGATTTGCATGAGAGGACACATAAGTAAATGGAGATAATGTACTGATGTTATCGGGTTTTGCTATATAAAAAAATGAGCAGCGAATTCGCTACTCATCATTTCCATTTCAAAGTTCCTTATGCAACTCGGAAGCAACATCTTTTGGCAGTGATGCTTCCCTGGTTGTTGCCCATTATTTTCCCCGGAGTCTCGAAGGTGTCGAATTTGACAACGAGTGAATCATCATCAATTCTGTAGTGTTCAACCACTCCGTGGATGAACGTACCTGTGTCGCCTACGGGCATGACCACATTGAGCTCGTTCAATTGATTTTTTGCCTGCATTGACTCAATGAGCTGGTAAGGAGGCACTTTTCTTTTAAAATCGTTTTTATCCATACATATATTTTTTTAGCATTTTTCCTCTTTACTCTGATGAGCGCCCGCTCCACGAAACCGTACATCTCTCAGAGCTAAGAGCTCTTGAAAGCTTGATGGGAAATTTTCATCATCCACATGGAATCTGAGCTGTCCATCAAGGGATAATAAGGTCCCCGGTTTCAGCGCATGCAAGCGCTTGTTCAAAAGCTCAGCTTGCTGTCGCGAAGCAGATGGTTCGTCTGCCGTGCGTTGCAGATTGAGCGATGCGGTCAGTGGAGGTAAATGTGGTCTCAGTTCAACAGGGATTTTCTCCTCATTGAAGCCCAAGTGCATCAGTTCATCTTGGACAAAAAAGAAGCCCAGTGAACGCAATACCTCTTGGGTAACTCCCCAAAGTGTGAGCGCGGAAATTTGTTCTGGTTTGCCTGCACCTGTTTGCATTGAGGAACCCGGGAACATGCCATGAGACTTGTCTCTTCTGGTTTTGTTGTTTACAGTAGCATCATCTTGATGCCCACCTGCGCGTAGTTGTGACATAATCGATTTTTTTATACCTCAGGTTGGTGCCATTGGT
>CAZWFZ010000150.1:0-2250 GCA_964633455.1 uncultured Candidatus Peribacteria bacterium
TGCTCAAAAACTGCTATCCGATGGATTGGGAGTGTAGAAAAAAACAAAGACAAGCACTTCTCCACCGAGCATACGATGCGAGGAAATATTAAGAAAAAATGACCTACAGTACAACCACAGCTTTACCACTTTCAATATCTTCTTTCACCTTTTTGAATTTCACATCAGACACAATACGACCATCTGCATATTTGATGGTAACTTTGTCATTGGGCTTGATTTTGGTAGCATGTTTCACCACAGGAGTATCTTGGATCTCGAGTACTTCAACACCATCACTAGAGGTACTAGGTGTAGCAAATGCTTGCGCATGTTGCATTTGTTTGGGAGTTTGCTTGGTAGGTTGTGATGGTATACTACCCGCAACCTGCTGAAGAATTTGCATCATATTGGGATTGAAACTTGGACCTACCTGGAGCGTAGGTTGTTGTCGTCTAGCTACATCTAATCTCATCACCGTGCCATAGGTCTCTTGTTTGATCATCAAGAGCAATTGTTGGAACATGGTGAAGCTCTCCTTCTTGTAAATCACCAATGGATCCAATTGCGCATAGCCATACAAGGCAACTTTTTCTCTCAAAGATTGCATTTGATCAATATGTTCCATCCAATAACGATCGATGATAGAAAGATAGACACGTCTGAGGACAGGTTCGATATTCTCCTCTGGAATATCAGCACATTTAGCATCCAATAACGCTTTGCAGTCTGCTATGAGACGATCTTTCCAGACACGTTCAGAAGCTATACCCTCATAATCACTAGGTACAAATGCTGCACCGGTAAGTTGCGCTAACTCATCGAGGGTTGCTAGGCGTTCTTCGGTCGCACCAAAGGGATGCATATCTACAATCTTCTCGACAAGCTCAGGAATAAAACTGACTATTTCATCACGCATAGAGAGAGTAATGATTTCACTCCCCGCGTCCTTTTGGAGAATCTCATCTCTCTTCGCATAGATACGTGTTCTTTGTTTGTTGATAACTGAGTCATAATCGAACAAATGTTTTCTGGTCCCAAAATGCCGTCACTCCATCTGTTTTTGTGCTCTGATAATCGAGTTGGTGAATTGTTTTTGGGTAAAGGCAGTTTGTTCAAGCTCATCTTTGGAGAGCATCATCTTAGCTATTGATTGTATTCTTTCGCCTCACATCTTGCGCATAATTTCATCATCAAGCGCAACGAAGAAAATAGAAACACCTGGATCACCTTGTCTACCTGCACGTCCACGGAGCTGGTTGTCGATACGTCTACTTTCGTGCTTCTCTGTACCGAGAATGAAGAGTCCATAATGAAAATCTCTTTGTTCTAGATCGACCGTTGTTTTTTGTGCTGGGGTGACGACGAGTTGCACATAACCATCTTCATTTTTTTTCTTGGATCTATTGAAGGTGATCTTGCAAGACACCTCCGGAGTATGTACTCGATCACGTTCTGCCTGTCTAATTTGCTCATCAGTGATACTCCATTTCTTTTGGAGAGCAGCAATAGTTGACTCATATTCACGTTCAGAATAGACTACTGCCTGCATACCTTTTCATCCACGCACGAGGGCAGCAATTGCTTCGATATAGTTGGTCGCGAGCTGTCCCATGAGGGCTGGATCTAGTTTGATATCTGTTCCACGTCCAGCCATATTGGTAGCAACTACCAAGCTACTCAACTTGCCTGCATGTTTGACGATGTTGGCTTCTGATTCATGAAATTTCGCATTCAACACATAGTGGGGGAAGGTCATTTTGTTGAGAATACCCGACACATATTCGGACGTCTGGATAGAAGATGTACCAATCAACAATGGTACTCAAATACGGTGATAGAAGCTAATGTAGTCAACAACTGCTTTCCACTTAGCATGCTGATTGAAATAGACTTGATCGTTCTTGTCTACTCTAATAATAGGATTGTTGGTAGGAATAGAGAAAGTCTCTAACTCATAAATCTTCTCAAACTCCTCTGCCTCAGTCATAGCCGTACCGGTCATACCAGACAATTTCACATACTGTTTGAAAAAATGCTGATAGGTAATAGTAGCAAGTGTTTTGGATTCTCTTTGGACTTGGACGTTTTCTTTGGCTTCGATAGCTTGATGTAACCCTTGAGAAAATCTTCTGCCTGGCATCACGCGTCCGGTGTGTTCATCGACTAGCAAGATTTCACCTTCTCTAATGAGATACTCTTTGTCTTTGTGATAGACCGCTTGTGCTTTGAGTGCGTTCTCAATATGATGAATTTCTTGATACCCAAGAT
>CAZWFZ010000151.1:0-1974 GCA_964633455.1 uncultured Candidatus Peribacteria bacterium
GCTTGAAGAAAATGCTGCCTGACACACCAATTGTGATCGTTTCTGGCGACCTTTCCGCTGGAGCGCGTGAACGTGCCCTGGCCGCAGGTGCGGTGGGATTTATCCCAAAACCTATCGATGCTGATTTTATTGATATCGACAACGATATCAATAGTCTCTAAAAAAGATAGTAGCGTAGAGCTAGAGTATACAAAAAGCGAAGGCCAGAGAGCCTTCGCTTTTTGTATAACTTGGCCCAAGAGATAGTAATGTACTCTGTGACACATTGTCCAAAAAAGTACATGATTACAATGTATGGTTTTAGACATACAACAATTTGACAAATAAGATGATATATGCTAAAAATAAATCTTGGACAGAGGCTATTGAGCTCCTTGTGAACACGCACTCCCATAGTAATCATCTATCTTGACGTTTGTTTGTAGGGAGACCTACCTTTGGATGGAAACATCAGCAGACTATAAGCAATGATGGATGATTCTTTGGGGGTCAGTCGTACTTTTATTCCAAGTCTTCTTTTGCGAAGGGAAGTGTGCAGACGGCGCCACTTGGAAACCGATTGAGTGTTTAATGGTCTGTAGACCGGCCAGACGGAGAGGTAACATTCCTCCCCAAGCAAGTTCTGGCCTCTGTCCAATTCAACCGTGGTAACCATACCGCGGTTTTTTTGTGGGCGAATTGAAATAAAATGAGTGCCAAGATGGTACTATAGTATGAGCCTCATTATGACCACCTCCCTACAAACAACAAACGATGAGGAAATTATTCGTCTTATTGTAGAAGGGGATAAAGATCTTTTTGGTGAAATTATTGAGCGATACGAGGATAAACTTACTCGTTATGTGAAGCGCTTCACACAACACAGAGATGATGTTTCAGATATTATTCAAGTTATTTTTATTAAAGCATACGTGAATTTAAAGAGCTTCGACACAACACGTTCTTTTAATAGTTGGATATATCGTATTGCACACAATGAAAGTGTCACCTACCTCAAAAAAAGAAGTAACGAGAAAGTTTCATTTATTGATTTTGATACCTTTTTACCACATCCATTCGCAAAAGAAGAGGCAGATAGTAAGACGCTTAGTCGAGAGGTTAAAGAGCTTCTTGATACTTCACTTGTAAGCATCTCACCAAAATATCGAGAAGTTCTTGTTTTATACTACTATGATGAACTTTCCTATCAAGAGATTGCAGATGTCCTTGAGATACCAATAGCAACAGTCGGGGTTCGCATCAAACGAGGTAAAGAAGCGCTTGAGAAAATGTTACGTAATAATCATTACCAATCATGACTACCATTAAAACAAAAGTATTAGATGCAGTACACAGTAATAGGATTACAATGATTCCAAAATGGAAATTTGTCTTGTATTCACTCCTGGGGGTTTTGTCTATTGTTTTTATTGTTCTCATTACACTATTTTTATTCAGCCTTATTATGTTTTTGCTTTCGCGGTATGGATTTTTGTATATGCCATTTTTTGGAGTCATGGCCACAATTCACGCATTGAAAGCAATACCACTATTTCTCCTTTTTTGCACCATAGGTCTCCTTCTTATTATAGAAATTGTCTCTCGGCTCTACTCTTTCTCTTTCAAACAACCTCTCATTGGTACGTTTCTTTCAATGACAGCAGGAGTGACTCTTGCTAGTTTCTTTATTAGTGAAGTAGGGGTTCATGAGTATATGCATGAGTATGCAAAAAAGAATCATATCGTGATGATGGAACGAATGTATGAACGACCAATACCTTTTAAGCCAATAGACAAAACAGTAGATGTTGTTCGTGGGGAAGTGCTAGAATCTTCATCAACAACAATACGTATAAGGCTTTTTAATGGAGATGTAGTTACCGCTTATGCAACAACAACAGGAGAAAAATTTAGTATTCCTCAAGTTGGGGATGATGTTATGATTTTTGGTACGTTTCGTGGTGAACAGTTTGAAATAATAAAAATTCGCAAAGC
>CAZWFZ010000151.1:1984-2249 GCA_964633455.1 uncultured Candidatus Peribacteria bacterium
ATACTAAAAGAGCTCCAATGATGTTCGGGTATTAATTTAGTAAAGATCTATTTTGGAGTGAAATAAAACATGTGTTGTTATTGTAGTAATAAGTGAGGAAGGCGATTTGAGCAAACCGATTAGTATATGTGATATACACGATTGCAATCAGTCTCTTGTCTTCCCATTTAACCACTTTTATCGTCACATTTTGAAACACTCTATGAAATCAACAATTAAAAAAGCCGGCGCCTTCGGTGCATTAAGCATCGCAGCGCTTGGCATC
>CAZWFZ010000152.1:0-2217 GCA_964633455.1 uncultured Candidatus Peribacteria bacterium
TCGTTGTGCCGTGAACAAAATATGTGATTTGAATAGACATAAATTTTTTGCTGGGCTTATTGGATGCGTTCGGAACTGTAGACTGGAAAAAAGTTACTGAAGAATTCAAAATTTTTGAAAAAGGATTGTCCTTTCAAAGCTGACGAGGTATCTCACTATATTACTTGCGCAACATAGCTTTCAGGAGGAGAGCCAGCCTTTCGACCTCATCGTCGATGTTCGCCGATGAAGCGATGGCCTTTACTCGATACGCGGAGTACCTAGCTCCGGAGTGATAAACGTAGCCTTCACTCGTGGCTACTGGCTCGCCGTTTCCGGCAATCAGTGTCCACCGATACTGGCCTGCTCTGTCCTTGAAAATTCGAAAGCGTGGCAATGCCATACTCTTGCATTTTCTTAAGGCACGGATTATAGGGGCTCGACCTCAACTTCACCCCCCGAGAAAACTCCAGGCTGAAGTTTTCACGAGGGAGGTTGAGGTAAGCTAGTCCTAAATAAGGCCAGAGAGCACCCCGCCAGCTTTGAAGGGACAACAGTGTTTCTATAGTTGACTTTACTATACTTTACTTTGTATAATGAAGGCAAATGAGCCTTATTATAAGGTAAAGTCGATGAGTAAAAAAATCATATATCAGAGAGATGGGATGCTATATGTCCAATGGAAGCTCCTCAATGCTTATCGGCTATTAGGGCGTGATTTGATGCGCTTCCAAGATATTATTGTTCCATATGAAAATCAAAACATTAATGCCTTTGCGCTTTTACGGAATTTGCGAGATATGAAGTTGGAGTTATGCGGATGGGTATTTCATTTTGATATTTACAAAAAATACTGTTCAAAAGAATGTGAGGCGCTTCTACTTTACATGAAGGATAATCCGGAGGCTGGTTTTAGTAAATCTGTTACAAATATAATTAGGGGGAAATTCACGATAGAAGACGTTGAGGCTGCTTGTTTTCTTCCGAAATTTAATCTTGTGGAATGGTTCGAGTTTGATGCTAAACTACCCCAAAAAACATCAACCGCACTTAAAACAATGATTGATTCCTATCTCGATAGTTTTATTGCGGATACTTTATCGATAGAAACAATCAATTTTTATAGATTCGAGAAGCAAAAGCAGATATTCATTAAGAGGCTTAAAATCGACTATCTTGATAATTACACGGATACGTTCATATATAGAACCATCATTTTCCCTCCGTTCATGGATATTCCCGATTACGAGAATGAGGAGTTGTTTATTCATACATTGGTTGCCCTAGAAAAGCTCGGCTATCTCAAAATAGAGGCTATATGGGTATTTGACATGGATCTTCCACCAGAGAAACAAACCGAGAATTATAAAGTGAAGATGACCGTCACAGAAAAACTACGGAATGAGGCCGGTGGAACAGCTAGCCCGGCTTCGAGAAAACAGACCTCATCAAGAACGCTACATCCTTTGACGTTTGATTCCGAGCGAAGCGTTTTGTCTTTTAGAGGAAAGGATATTGAGATCGCGAAAGGTAAAAACACGACCCCCCATTATTTACTCGGAACTATTTTCAAGGATAAGGATAAGTTATGGTGCTTCGATGAAATAGCTGAGGATTGGGAGCATCGCTATGTCAAAAATGACTGGAGACGATACTATAACGCCGCGTATTCCGTAAATGAAAAAGTTGAAAAGAAGACCGGAATAAAGGGCTTCTTGGATATTTCGAATAAGAGCGTTTGCATCAGGAAAGAGCATCTTTGAAAGTTTGCAAACTCTTTGCAAAGTTTTGCAAATACTGCACCTGCTAGCCTAGTCGCATGACTAGGCTTTTCTTTGCAATGGATGACAATCTTCGACAATTCTATTCCCGTATGAGCGGAAAGGACCTTTCCGAACAGGAGGCTTTTGAGGCGGATAAGAACTTCGTCGGGCTTTTCGAGCTACTCATCATGATCGATAAACGGAACGAGGCGAAGAAAAAAAATGAAGCCGGATCAAATAACTCCCCTACCCTGTGTCAAAGCTAAATCCCCAAAAGATCAATAAGCATATGAACTACACCATTGAAGAGATGTCGCGTGATTTGAGCATCTCCCCAAAGACCTGCTATCGCCTCATAGAGGAAGGACTGCCGATCGTACCCGGAAGCAAAAAGCCGATCCTAATACTCGGTTCCGCTCTCAAGGTTTTTCTCAGGAAAAGAAACCGGCAGTTGAAAGTTCCGCTCGGACGGAGC
>CAZWFZ010000153.1:0-2190 GCA_964633455.1 uncultured Candidatus Peribacteria bacterium
AGCCGCCCCATCTCTCCTCCTGACAAGCAGAAATTCGTTTCTGTTTTTTTGTTGTAAAAAAAATCTTCTGGAATTCCAGAAGACAGTAAGAAAGTTTATTTTATTCGGCAATGGACTTGGTGCCTGCATAGCGGTTGATAATGGTCCAGGTAGTGAGGACACCTCCAATCAGCGCTACCACTACCAAGAGAATGATCAGTAATGCACCTTTGCCTTTACTGTCACCTTTTCCACTAAAGAATGAGGATACTCCTTTCCATGCGTTAGGGACATCTTTCATCGCACGGTACGTATTGTGTACTTGTGCAAAGGTATTCCACCCTGCGACACCTACACTTTTCCAATCCCGTCTTCTCCATGCCTCCATCAGAGAGTCGATCCAAATCATCAATCCAGAGAAAAGTACTCCAGGAATAATGATCAGATACCCTAATTGGAAACCGGCTAGGACCGCATCTTTGTCCAACCAAGGTTCCTGTCCCTCCTTGAGCAATGCTGGTTGGATATAGTACGTGCCCAACAGTAACACAATGAGATAACACCAGGTGAAACCACTGGCGGACATGATTGCACCCATCCATGTCAGGAATCGATGCCATCCACCGATAGCCTTGGTCTCTGCCCAGACCACACCACAGGTGCGTGCATTGAGCCAGGAAATACCGAAATTCAGCAGCCACACTGCTATGAGAATAATAATTGCGAACATATTTTTAATTTTTCTGTGGATTGTTTTTAGAGAGTTTGTACTCCTCTGCCCACATACTTTTTATAATTATTTCATCGAATAAGTCAATAGTATTTTGTATTGACTAAATCACATAAATCATTATTTATACTTAACAATAGTTAGCTCATTAAAAAGGTATGGCAACCTGCAAAGCAATTTAATTGTAAACCAAAATTTGTTATATATGTCTAGAAATGAGGTACATGAAAAAAGTGAGAAAAAGGATGTAATCCGTGGTTTATCCATCGGTATTGCTATCCTGGGAATGGTGGGTTTGGTGACCTATATCATTCTCATGAAATAGAAATCAAATTATTCACCCTCACTTACCGCAAGAGCATCTCTTGCGGTTTTTTTTATGGAGGAAATCAGTATATATGCACTACTTTATTAGCAAAGAATATCTATGTCATATGGAAAACTAATTCCCGAACTGGGATCTCACAAAAGATCACACTATGGCTTTGTAAATGAGACCGCTGTTCGTGTGGGAGCAGGGATGATGATGACCGTAGGAGTCATTACCTTTTTGGGCGTTTACTATGCACAACAGTACACTACTGCGCTCATCGTAGTAAGCATATTTTGGATAGATTTTCTCCTCAAGGTGATCGATCCTCGCTTCTCTCCCATAGGTAGGGTTGCTCATCGATTAGTCAGACATAAACCTGTGGTACGAGTAGGCGCTATTCAAAAACGCTTCGCCCGAGCTATGGGACTTTTTATGGCTACGCTTGTCTTGGGAATGTTACTGTATCGTCATTTTATGCCAGGAGTTGCTGTATTGCCAGAACGAGGAGCACTGACTCCTCCAATGCGACTATGTGTCATTTGCTTGTCACTCATGTGGCTAGAAGCAATACTCGGCTATTGTGTCGGGTGTCAGATTTTTGCGTGGCTCGTCAAACACAAGTTTATGAAAAATAGTGATCATCAAAATTGCCCTGATAATGTATGTAGTCTCTAATCCACAATACTCCTATGTGATTTAAACCCAACAGCATCACCGTCAACGACACCATGCAACAAGGATATACCTATCTGCGTACCGAGCCTGAAGGCAAAAACTTTGATCCACGTTTCCTGCCTGGTCTGACACCGATTGAAATGCTCGAAGCTGGTGTTTTTGGAGGAAAATATATGACCGATTGCCAAGATGAATTCCCCGCACATCGATGGACACATGCCAAACTATCTCCACACAAAAAAGATCCCAAACTCAATTTTTTTGGGGTGGACGCATCGCTTTCGTTACACGAGCGGAAGGAAAAATGACGAATACATCCAGATGATCCTAGAGGTCGATTTCAGCGATACTGCAGATATTATAGTGGACGCAGGATGCCTGATGAAGACACCAGACAAATCAACAGACGACGCGCTATCAAAAGACACCAAATGGCAGTGCTCAAAAACTGCTATCCGATGGATTGGGAGTGTAGAAAAAAACAAAGACAAGC
>CAZWFZ010000154.1:0-2189 GCA_964633455.1 uncultured Candidatus Peribacteria bacterium
AAAAGATGATTTCTGAATTCAACCGGGGTCATCTTTTTTCTGCTCCACTGCTTTCTTTCGTTATTGTAGTATCTCATATATTCATCTATTACAAAACTCAATTCCGTAAATGATTTGCATGATTCATAATCAAGCTCATCTTTCATGTGACCGAAGAAGGACTCAATTGGTGCATTGTCTATGCATTTTCCTTTGCCAGACATTGATTGGATCATCTTCAACCCTTTCACAATTTCAATGTACACCCAATTGGTGTAGTGAAATCCTTGATCTGAATGAATCATGATATTTTCATACGAATCAAGTCTCATGTTTTTCACAGTTTCAGTGACCAGTGTGACCTCCAGAAACAATGAAAGGTTCCAAGCCACAACTTCGCCCGTTGCAATATCCTTAATCACAGATAGATAGGCAAATCGCTCATGAAATGGAATATATGTGATGTCAGTACAAAAGACTTTAAAAGGAACTCGTTGTGAAAATTCTCTTTGGAGTTTGTTGGGAAATGTTCTATGTTCCAAGCTTTTTTTCATCATCATTTTGTATGGATTTCTTCTCCTCACTTTGGCAGTCAATCCATACTTCTTCATGATTCTTTGTATCTTTTTGTGGTTCATTTCGGGAAGCCTCATCTTAATGCTTCTCCAACCATATGTACCTTTTCCTTTGTCAAATATTGCTTTAATAGCCAAGTAGTCATTGTGGTCCTTGTCTTGCTCGTTCGAGTGCTTGAGCCAGTTGTAATATCCACTTCTTGATACATCTGCAAGCTTACAAAGAAAGTTGATATCCACTCTTATTTGCCTGATAATCTTGTATTTCTCGCACGGCCTGAGTTTGACTCCGCTCTTTTGGCCCGGAGTTGTGCTAAAAAATCATTCTCTGCCTTAAGATATTTGACTTGTAACTCAAGACGTCTCATCTTGTCTGTAGAATCCTTTGATCCTGGGTCCGATTGCATACCTCCTCTCTTCGCTAAACTCTCTATACCTCCTTTCACGACTATACGTCTCCAATCTTTGATGGTGTATCCACAGTAGCTCCTCTTCCATATATTCACATCAAAACCAGCTTGCTTCCAAATTTCATCTGGACTGATTCCTTTGGAATACAACTCTAAAGCACGTTTTTTGAATTCGAAGGTGTAATGAATCGATCGTTCAGTGCAGGCGAAGACGCACGGATGTTGTAGAAACTTTGCAATTTGTTCTCTCGAAAATACTGTCCTCATATTCTTTTGTTAATTTTTAATTCTAACAAAAGAAGCAGTGGAGACACATCTCGTGTCCACTTTATGGGGTACAGATCACTGCGGAGGAGGGGGGATTCGAACCCCCGATAGCCTCTCGGCTATATCCGCTTTCCAGGCGAACGCACTAGGCCACTATGCGACTCCTCCAAGTAACTGCTATTGTATCAAATCAAGAGATGAAATGCCCATTACTCGTAATTTTGGGCAACTGTGGTGTATGGAATGACCAGATACCCTTTTTAAGAACAGAATGATACCAACCTTCAAATATTAGTGTAATCAATTTAAAAGTTCAATTGATCCACCTTGTTATGCGTACACATGCGAAGTTTCACATATCGAAATAAATTGGGGTTGACTATGAAACGATCGTTTCATATACTGATACTAATTACTCATATAAATTAACATATTTCCCTATGGAACAAGATCTTCTGACTCCACTTAAAAAATTTTATCGTAAAAATAGACGTTTACCATCGTACTCTGAAATGCTTAAAATATTTAATGTCGCATCGAAGAGAACTATTTATGACTATGTTCAACAACTTATTGATGAAGGCTTTATTAAAAAGATTAATAATAAGCTTGCTCCCACTAAAATGTTCTTTGCTCTGCCTGTGCTTGGCATGATTCAGGCAGGTTTTCCCATACTTGCCCAGCAAAGTCGAAGCTATCTCACTCTCGATGAATACTTTATAGAAAAGCCCGACAACTCATTTTTGCTCAAAGTGAGAGGGGACTCGATGATCAATGTAGGGATTTTTGAGGGCGATCTCGTGGTTATTGAGCAAAAAGGTGATTCAAAGGGAGGAGATGTAGTACTTGCTGAGATTGATAACGAGTGGACACTGAAAATTCTCAAAAAAGAAAATGGCAAAGTATATCTTGAAGCTGCAAATCCCAAATACCCTGCTTTTTATCCAGAACAAGAGTT
>CAZWFZ010000155.1:0-2166 GCA_964633455.1 uncultured Candidatus Peribacteria bacterium
CACCTGTTCAGCCAGGTTTCAATTTCTGAGCTATCAACGATCAGTACAAACAAACCCTCGATGCACTTGAAACGCTTATCAGCCATCTCAACATCAATGAAATTACGCCTGTTGAAAGCTTACTCTTGCTCCAGCAAGTGATGAAGATAGTGAAGGAGAAATAAGAAATAAGATTTAAGACTTAAGAATTGAGATACAAAAAACGCACCCGAGAGTGCGTTTTTGCTTACTTTTTTACGCTTAATACGATATTGAATTTGAGCTGCAGGTATTTGAATTGTTTACAATGCAGTCTATTCGATAATTCGTTGGACTGGAAGGAGAGCTTTTTGATAGTACAGAACTGCTTCATATATTTTTTTTGCCTTGTGTCTCATATGATTTGATGATTTCAGTATTTCACTGAAAAACACCTCTTTTTTTCAAGGTACAAATTGATGCAGTGATATCTTGCGCATTTGAGAAAGTTGCTTCATGTGTGAAGACTCATTGATTCTCACTAAGCGTGACATTGCATGAGACGGGAGTAAGTTTGATGATAGGACCACATTGTAAGTGAGCAACTCTTTTGGTCTCTCCCCATCGCTTCTTTTCTCGTCTTTGGAATGAACAACGACCTTCACTTGCTTGGTTAGGAGTCATACTAAATATGCTATTGCCTGGTTTCCAAGGATTTTTCCCTCGAATACCATATCCGTAGTATGAATAAGGCGTGTCTTTGGTGGGAACATATTTTTGGAGTTCATTATCTCGTAGTTGATCTTTGCATTGCGTAGTGATTTTGGTGCCCAAGAGCATTTCAAATCCTTGAGGACCAGCAATAACTGGCTTATTAAATTCATTATTTTTTCCTCGATATTCATTAATTGCAATTATATCATTGCTGGTTTTTCAACATGTATAACGATTTGCAAAAAGAGATTCAGCTGTCCCATCAACTGTTCCATCTCATCTATTAACTACTTCTTGATTTGATGCTCATTCATATCGCGTGTTAACGATGGAGCCGTCTACTTGCAAATTTTCCTTATTCATAGTTATATCTTCATAAGGGAGTCAATCAGGATCAGTGCCAACAATATATCCATCTTCGTTTGTATCTCACGCATCTTCAAATTTTTGTCCCTCATCTTGTTGAGGAATACTTACCGACTGCGTAGTGAACGCAGGGTTACCACCATTGCCATACGATGAGGAAAGAATGTTTGCTTGATTAGATTGTAGAGACTGAAACGTACCGATACCACCTGCGAGCACACCAATCATAAGTGCAGGGATGATTTGTCTCAATTGTTGCATGAGAAAAACGAAAAAGAATAAAAAAACTGAAGTAACAATACTATTATATTGAGGGGGGGGGATTTTGTCAAATTTTTCTTGAGATTTTTCGCTTGGAGAGATGGATGTAACCTACTTTTTTCTCTTTCTTGGGACTGTAAAGAAGAAGATGCATATTTGGCTTGGGTATGCGTTGCATTTTGGCTGAGGATACGCATATCTTACGTGTCGTATAATTGTGATTTTGCAAGCATTTCTTGATATGTTTTTCATCAAAAAAGCGTTCTTAGTTTTTTTTTCTAGTATATATACATTTTCCTCGTTGGGGAATTATGGACAGTTTACTTTTCAACAGGTAGAGGCAGCAGCTCCAGAGAAGAAAGTCAATATTGTAGCCATTTTCGTAGATACAGGTATCTACGAGGGGATCAAAGCAAAACTAGATCGATATACCAATACCTATATTCCCAAGCACGCATCTGATACCAAGACACTGGTGATGCCCATCGACCCAGCAGGGTTCAAAGCACAAGACATCCAACGTATTTTGGAGAACCTCTACTTCGAAGGCGAGCAAGGGATTCCTTCCAAGTTGGCAGGAGTTATGTTATTGTGAAACATTCCCTTGCCTATTGTAGAATTCGAACAAAGAAGATTTGCATCAGTTTATCCGTATACTGATTTCGAACACGAGTGAGGTAGTCCTATGTTTGTGTATGACCCCGTACTCGATATTTTTGTGTTCAACGAAGCACCAGACAGTCTGCCAGAGATCTGGCATAGCGTGATTCCATGACAAGACGTTGAGCTCTTCAATGGTTTTTTCGATAAGGTGAAGAGCTATGATGCAGCACCTACCTCCTATGCAAAACCCAAGGTATGGATCGA
>CAZWFZ010000156.1:0-2157 GCA_964633455.1 uncultured Candidatus Peribacteria bacterium
CTGGTATGCTCATCGGCTGTAATGATAGTTTGGTAACCGTACCCGTTGCTGTCCCTGGAGCAATTACCAACTGGCAAGGTCTCCTCAGTTGGATGTATATAGAGCTTCTTGCTCAAACCAACAAAGGGACACTCGAAACTGCATTACCTCCTACTGGTCTGACGTTACAGTCTCTTACTACCACTGCCACAGGTGCACACGTTGCCTTCAATGGTACTCTCTCACTCTGAGGTGCATGTGATACACCGAGAGTGGAAGAACAGCTCAAAAAAGTGGTTTCACAATTCCCTCAATTCACCACCATCAAAATCTCTATGAATGGTACAGGCCTCACCGAATATTTGAGTGTGAAATAAATACTAGATCATCTGATACGCAAATAAAAACACCCCAAGGGGTGTTTTTTTATTTTGAAAAACTTCTTGTATACGAAAGGTGAAATCAGCTTAGCAGATCTTTGCTCTACACATATTAAACAACGCTTCATGCATAAGTGGGTGATCAGGAATGTCTATCAACGAAAGATGCATGAGATCATCTTCCAAACTATACGCCAATCTCTGTCCCCAGAGATCTACCAAAAAATTGGTCAAAAAGTGTGCGTCGTGTTCTGCGTGTTCTTCTGTCATGGGGTTTTGGTTTATGTTTAAAGGGTGTGTTTTTCTTTGTTAGTTTATATTACCCCACTCCCCTCTTTTTTGCAAAAAAATCCTATCTGCAACGACGCTTCTATTTGACAGTAGAAGAAAAAAATGTAAGTAATTTTCAGCTTAAAAAAAACAGTCGGCAATGTGCCGACTGCATAGATTTTTTTTCCTCTCGACCATCACGGATGGGAGAGGTATTGAGTGGGGATAATGCCCTCACTATTTTTCTTCCACCTTATCCTCTGCCTTAGCAGGGTAAATAGGTTTTGAAATGGGTTTTGGGGTCGGCCTCCAAAGAGCCTTCCATTGCTCTTTAATCCTTCTGGTCACAATACCCCTAGAACTGGTGGGATCATAATCAGGATCATGTAGATTCTGATAAGCGTCCTCCAAGAGGTCGTCGGGCATTTTTCCTACTCTCCTGAGCCAGGCCCAAAAGAGTTGTCCAATCTTATTGAACCTCAATTTCCATGCTATGACTACCCTAGTCCGCAACAAACCTATAAGGTCTTTGGGAGACGCATCTTTTTTTTCGTGTTCCAATGGTGGCCTATAGACTGCTGCACCAAATGATTGGTCCAACAAGTCATAGGTGCCCTTGAGAAATCTCAAAATGAGCATCAAGATACTGATCACAAGTGATCTAATTAGGTTAATGAACCAGTTTATAATTTTCATATACTTCGTTTTTTGTTAGCTACAAAATAATCATTTTTAATCAAAAGTCAATATCATCTTTTCAAAAAACTATCTCTACTCTCCTGCACGCTTGCTTGCTGCTTCATGGAGGACTGCTACCGTGATACGAAAAAACTTAGTAAATGAGTCTTTGACTGGGCATCCATAGATAGCCTCATCAGGCATTGCTATATTTTTTGGCAGTCATCATCTCATTGTCTCATATGCTCTATGGGTAAATGATTCGGCATAGATCTCTTGCATGCTACTTTCCAAAAGAAGCTTTGCTTCTGCTGATATTCAATGCACTCTTGTATCATCATAAAATTCACCCTTGGGGCATTCGGCATAATATCCTCATCCAGGTAACTTACCTCTCACCAATCGCATCAAATGTATTCATAAATTTGCAAGGAAGTATCGAGCCTGTGGAGCTTTAGCTTCCTTCAAATGAAAGGTACTGCCTTCCTCAAGTTGGTGAGTGAGATGCAGGATATACGGCATTGTTTGTACTACTAGTTGTGACATAATCAGTGGATCAGTCAGTTGTTCAAAGGCATTATCGGGTTTTCATTGTCCTGCTTGCCTACATCAATCTTTCGCTAATTTTCTTTTCAACAAACCAAATTCAGTTCCCTGTTCATACACCTCAGGAAACTTCTTTCGAATATGCAAATTGATACGAACAATGGCTTCTGGCAATATATTCATTGCCTCATCATAGGTGAGCTGAGCAATGCTGTTGAGATCTTCGTATGCAAGCTCTGCAGGTATGCTTGGTTCATAATATGCGTATGCATGCTCAATCCGCAATGCTATAGCATCATGGGAG
>CAZWFZ010000157.1:0-2145 GCA_964633455.1 uncultured Candidatus Peribacteria bacterium
AAGTTTGCTCGTTTGAGTTGCTTAAATATTCCATAAATATTTAGGAGAGTTCAGGATAGAGTGGGAAGCGTGAAGTGAGAGTTTTTACTTCTGCTCGTACTTCAGCAAGAATTTTTTCATCAGTGTGGTTCATGAGCACGCGGTTGATCATTTCGGCAATCACTTCCATTTCACTTTCTTTCATACCGCGAGTGGTGAGAGCCGGTGTCCCGAGGCGAATACCACTTGGATCCATGGGAGAGCGTGGATCATCGGGAATCATATTTTTGTTGAGCGTAATACCAGCTTGGTCCAGTGCATGCTGCGCTTCTTTTCCAGTAATGCCTTTTGGTGTGACATCAATCAGGAGCAGGTGATTGTCTGTACCACCAAACATCAGACGATAGTCATATTCTTGAAATTTGCGTTCTAGTACTTTGGCATTGAGTTTGATTTGTTTGGCATAGTCTTTGAAGCTTGGCTCGAGTGCTTCTTTGAATGCAATGGCTTTGGCTGCAATATTATTTTCATGTGGGCCACCTTGAAGTCCGGGGAAGACTGCTTTATCAATGGCTTTGGCAAATGGTTCTTTGCACATGATCATGCCACCACGTGGTCCACGCAGAGTCTTGTGTGTTGTAGTAGTGACTACATCAAAGAGGGGAACTGGATTGTTCATTTGTCCTCCTGCAATGAGGCCGGCAATGTGAGCAATGTCTGCCATAGTGATCGCTCCGACTTCATCAGCAATGGCCTTGATTTTGGCATATTCAATTTCACGTGAATAGGCACTGTAACCGACGAGAATCATTTTTGGTTTGTGTTCCAGTGCCATGGCACGGAGATTGTCGAGGTCAATTTTTCCGTTGGCATCAGTTTTGTAACGAATGAAATTGAAAATTTTGGCCATGTAGGTCACTGGATGCCCGTGGGTGAGGTGTCCACCATGAGAGAGATCCATGCCGAGTATGGTGTCGCCAGGCTCAAGCAGGGCAAAATACACAGCTACGTTGGCTGGTGCACCAGAGAGTGGCTGGACATTGACATGTTCTGCACCAAAGAGCTGTTTGGCTCGTTCGATTGCAAGAGCTTCTACTTCATCAATAAATTCACATCCACCATAGTAACGTTTGCCAATATATCCTTCAGAGTATTTGTTCGTCAGTACTGAACCGAGTGCTTCAAGTACAGCAGGAGATACAAAGTTTTCTGAAGGGATCATCTCGAGGCCGGATTCTTGTCGGCCGAGTTCACGCTGGATTGAGGCTTGAATTGCAGGGTCAAAATCTGCTAATCGTAATTTGTTCATAATGGAAAAAATAGGGGAATAAACACTACCAGTCAAAATATTCGTTTATTTAAATTCAAGCGATTCAAAAATCATATTATAAAGATGCTTTATATTCTTCAATGACTGCAGAGACATTTGGGGCGCAGTCTGCTGGGAGGTGATCAATATCATGCCAAGCCCACTCGGTAATATTTGCTCCCGGAGTTATTTCACCAATTCGACGAGCAAGATAGTGAATGAGGACGGCCATTTTGTCTGGTTTTTCAGGGCGAAAGACGATCATGGGTTTGAGTGGACGAATAATTTCAATCTGGATTCCCATTTCTTCCATGACTTCACGTTTGCAGGCTTCTTCGAGCGAGATATCAAAAGACTCTACTTCACCACCAGGGAAGAGCCAAGGAGTAATGCCAGATTCTTTTTGCTCTCGGTTGATCAAAACTTTGCCGTCTTCAATAATGACTGGACCAGAGGCAATAATGGTTTCGAGAGGGAGTTTCATATATCGAGAGGTTAAATATCTGGGTTTAGTCTATCATTTTTGGTTCTCTTGGACAAGGTGATAAAAAACAAAAAACTGGTCGCATGAGGCGACCAGCTTTATGGGGTCCCCGAGCGTGGCTCAGGGGCGCTTGGTTGTGTGTCATTCTTCTGCGAGGATCTCATCGATCCAACGCAGAACCATCTCCTTGAATGATTCCATCGCGACCTCCTTTCTCCGGGAAAACGGAGAAGAAAATTATACCATAAAAACAAAAAACTGTCTATAAAAAACCGGTCGCCTGAGGCGACCGGTTTTTTATCGGAATCTTTATGCTCTAGATAACTCGAGGCGTGCTTTTTCTGTCAAACAATTATCAAGTCTTGATGCTGTA
>CAZWFZ010000158.1:0-2137 GCA_964633455.1 uncultured Candidatus Peribacteria bacterium
TTCGAGATGTATTTCCGTCGGGGTGATAGCAGTAACTTTTTGATCAAGCATGACCTCTGCTCCCCGTTTTTCAAGTTTCTTGATGCATATCCTAGAGACGGCTGGTTCCATGCGATCAGCTAAGCGTTCCTTCCCATGGATCAAACGCAATTTTCCTTTGACGAGTTTGCGTGCTGCGAGCATGCCTGCAATTTCTATGCCTGTGAAACCACCTCCTACGACGGTGACGTGATGTGCGGTCGACAACTTTTTGTTTATGATCTGTACGTCTTCAGGATAGCGCAACGTCACTGCGTGCTGTTCGAAATCTGTTTTGCCAAAAAAATTCGTACGAGATCAGGTAGCAATGACGCAAAAATCAAACGTCCATGTCTTGCCCGATGCGGTCGTTATTTCGTGTTGTTGAATCTGGGTGATGTGTTCTGCATGATAATCGCTTCAGAGGTTCTTGCGAAGAGAGATTTGTAAATGAGCCAATGCTTTACCTCTCCCCAAGGTCTCATGGAGTCCTGGTATCCACGTGAAATGATCACGCATATCGAAGAGGACAATACTTGTCTGTGGTGAAGCTCTCTTGATAGTCCAGTAGGCTGAAAGTCCTGCAAATCATCAACCAATGATAGCGACGGTTGCGTGATGGGTGGTCATAGGTGTGCGTTTGTAAAAGTGATTGTACTATAGCGGAGCGACACCCGAAAGCAAGGAATCCTCAATTTTTATGTGTACTGCTGGTGTGACAGGCATCGCGTGTTGAGTTCATCAAACGATGTATTGGGTAGTCACGTATAGATATGTTTGATTTTTGCTTGTCCTCCATATTTACCTTTGACTTCGCTGACGTAGGCAAGTAATGCGCCTGGTTTGACTACGAGCACGGTAGGTCATTTATTGATAATACCACTGTGACGTTTCGCATGATAATCATGTGCGAGCGTTTGTAAGCATTCGTCGAGTACTTCCGATAAACGTTCTGCATTGACTGCTGACCCAGACTCGATCAGTCGATGGTGATTTCTGATTTCTGCGCCACCGGATCAACTGCATTGTGCACTCAAAGCATACTCACCCAGCTGATATCCCAAAGCACGTAGCTGTTCAAATGCTTGCTCAATGTTACCTTCCATGAGTTCCTCTCCTCGTTCATTCATACCATGTTCTCTGCCCAAGATGGTTTCAATCAACACAGGTGTGCCATCATTTTCATGTGCTACTGCCAACTGCAAGGTATCTTGCAACAAATAACGTGGTAGACCGTAGGTCGTGACAATTGAAAAGAATAAATTTCATCCGTGAGCAAGTAACTCAGGGTGCGCAAGAAGATCTTCACTCCTCCGCACCAACTCTGTATCTAGCAAACGTCCATCGGTTCAGACATTATGTATGGGCGTAAATTCAACCAGATGTGTTTTGGTGAACCTACGATATCGTCTTCCCGAGGTGGGAGTATGCAGATGACGAACTTCATGACTCCGCATCCCTTCGGCGGAGTTGTAGATGCCCCATATTTTGTGCGCAGGTATACCCAAAGATGCAAAACTAGACAGACGTGGATCAATTGGCATGCCACCACATAACACTGCATCGATACGATTGATCCAGCGATGATACGCATCGGTATGTCCATGCTGTGCGTAGACTTGTTTGAGCATTTCCTCGACCCAAATCGTCGCTCCCATGATACACGAGATCTCTTGCTCCAGCACGGTAGAGGCGAAGTAAGCAATCTTGTCGTGTGCATCAGCCACCAAAATCAACGGATCATACGCATACGTTCCTTGTATTCGCTTGCTTGGGGATTTGACGTGGAAACTGGAAACGTCACAATATTCTTCAACTCACTTTGATGTCTGCTCACGCACATATGTCCCCACTTGGGGCAAAAAGAGTCCACTAAATAAACGTTGTCCTGGTGTATGACGTGCGATGTAATCGAGCACCATGAGATTAGCTCGCCTATTGGCTTGTTTGCATGCGTTGACCATGGGGATACGTTTGGGGATGCCACTGCTCGTTCCTCCTGATTGTCCCCAAATAGGTGGTGTGGTGGTTGCCTCTCGTGTGCCTCCTCTCTGTTGTAATAACGGCGCGAGGTCTTCATAGAGCGAGACAGGAATATTTTTTTTCCACTGAGTGTACC
>CAZWFZ010000159.1:0-2126 GCA_964633455.1 uncultured Candidatus Peribacteria bacterium
GGGCCTGTTGACTATGAAAATGTGACCAGCGTAGCTATCTGACTTTTAGGGACGTTATATTATTTGTGTGATTTTAATTTTTATGGAGTAGCTGGAGAAGGGACTCTGCTAGGCGCAGGAGTGCGTCTAGGCATATAGGGTGTAGGAGTGACAGGTGTTTTGGTGCCATAATGTCTTTGCGTTAATCCTGCGAAGTTAGTGTCGCCGACTCTGTTTTGAACGAGTCACTTTCGCAATGCTTCTTTGATCAATCTCTTGAGTACAATGTCATTGATACTATATCACACGGAGGTGAGTGCTTGACTCGTATCTTGTTTGGTAAAGATGTCATGGATTTCTCATTGTGTATTATTGATGACATCGATGACAGAAATGCCAGCAGTACCTATCGTATCGACTAAGTTATTTGCAGTAACTACAGCTCTACGAATGATATGTTTACTGACAAATCTCCATCATTTGCCAAGTCGTGAAGTCTTTGGTTGTTTGAGATGTTCCGGAATTGTTCTCTCAAGTATCCAATTGAGCGCTTTATTTTTTCCTTCGAGAGTAGCGCCGATTGCCTCTTTTGATAATTGAAGAATTCAAGAAATTATGCCATCGCTCACCGCTTCAGCATGCGGTCATCTCGTAGAGAGACTGAGTCTTTCTTTTCTATTGAGGCTCATGGGAGACAGCAAAATAAAACCTTTTTCCTAGTATACCCCCGTCATCATGCTTTGTCAAATTATCATTGACTTTTTGATATAAATAATTATAAAAATGGTTCACCAAATAAAATAAACAAAATGGAAGATAGTAAAAAAATTTCGAAGTGGTTATTTATACCATTTGGTTTCATCATCATTGTTATTCTACTCATCCTTGGAGAGACTAATCCAAGCCTTATTGTAGAAAACAACTGGATACTTATAGTTCTCATGGGACTTATGGTAATCTTTGAAATCCTAAAGGCAGGATATTCCATTATACAAGTGATGTATATGAAGATCTTTTGGACAATCATATCATTCTTTGTTTTGGGAGGAGCCACTACGCTATGGCTGACCAAATGCGCGGTGCCTTTGGGTTCTAACTACTACACTTTCGATCATGCGCCCTGGCAGGTCTATTTAACTCTAATGTTAATCGGAGCTATAGACTTGATAGGGATCGTGTTTGTTGTCCTCAAAGCAGGAATGAAGGAATGGAACCTCAACAGTAGCGATCATTGAGTACAAGAAAAACGGTGTGTTGCACCATACTGCCTTCGTATACGGAGGCAGTTTTTCTTTGATTACATAACAATATCACTACTATCAATCATCGCCATGATGATTTTGCCTGGGATCGTACGGCCGATGACGCCGTAGAGGAGATAGTTTTCAAGTCCTTCATCGATGCCTCACGCTTCATCTCCATCTCATGCGGTCATACCATAGACGAGAGATCAAAGATTGAAGGCCATGTGACTGTTGGCTGAATATCGTTTTGATTGAGTAAGTGACGTGAGTGTGAACCTGTCATACGTTATGGAATTCTGCTTGATGCCATTGATCTCGGTAATTGTCTTGTGACTTGGCATTTTAAATCCACCAAAGAGGAGTTTGCCAAATCTCTTCTCACCGATGAGCTTGAAAAAATCACCGACGGTGTTCTTTTCTATATATCACACTTGATGTGTCCTGCATCGCTCCATAAAATCTCCAGAGCTTACTTTTGCTTTTTCTAGAGTACTTTTCATCGATTGGGGACTATTGCTGAGTTTGCCCATGAGTTTCTGTGTTATGCTTTGGATGATGAGTTGTTGTTTACCCGCAACGAGTGAGTTTATCCCTCCATGAGAAAGCGGATTTCGTTTGCCTGCTGATCGTTTCATGACCTGAAGTTTTTCGCCTACTTGAGTAAATTTTATTTTATCCGCACCTTGGGTGAAGACCGTACCTTGTTCAATATGTTTGGAGAGGGTAGTAGCAACATCTGCTTTGGCATCGATCTTGTGAGCGAGTTTGCTTGCCTGCTTGAGTTCATGTTTTCCAAGTTTGAGGGTGACTTTGTTATCCATTCATTTGGTTGAGAGCATGTCTTGCGGTTTATTTTCTTTTCCTGTCGCTGCTTTTTGCATACTGTTCATCGCCAAGGCAAGC
>CAZWFZ010000160.1:0-2105 GCA_964633455.1 uncultured Candidatus Peribacteria bacterium
TCCATTAGAACGGTGAAATAATTAATAAATTTGTTACCAAGTAATAGTAACGATTGCCAATGTATGGTTTTTGTGAAGGATTGCAAGTGCAATCTTTCCTCCCGGCGTCTATTTTACCCCTTGAGAACTCACTTTTTGGAGAATACGCAAGTGGAGAGAGGTATTATTTATGCGCACAAACAATGCTATACACCAGTTGATGACTGGTCTTACGTGATTTTGACAAATAAGGTGATGATGATGTAATAGGCAGGTGCTCCCAAGGAGGGTAGTATGCATTATCCGCTAACTAATGGTTAGCAACCGACAGACTATGAGAAACTTCAAGGGGTTTTTTGAGACTAGGGCTGGTGATAGTCATGATGATTTTGAAATTGGTTTCAGCTTTTTTGGCCTTGTCTGAGGACTTGTTGAGCAGTGCCATATCACCAGAGTATACTTTCTCTACCGCTAAGGTACTTTTGCCAAAATCAACGGGACAGTCGATCTCAAGCGAATAGGGGAGCAGTGGCGTCAACGTGATATTCACCTCTTCGTCTTTGTCACCCAAGGCGTATGATTGGAGTTGTGTTGCGTTATTGAATGATTGCTCGAAGAGCTCGACAATATGATAGGAAATATGCGTGATGTTCATTTCTTCTCTCGACAAAAGCTCGAGATTGCCGGTGATATGCGTATCGTCTTTCGTAAACTCTTTGGTAATCAAAAACGTAGTAATCAAAGGAGCAGTAGTTTTTTGGAGGAATGATTTTGCCTTTTCTAATCGTTTCATGGTGTAACTTTACCACAAGTAAAAAATATGCTTATGGCATAATAGCTTTATATGAGTCACGTGCAAGTCTTTTTTCGTCTTACTTATTTGTTCCTTATCTCAACGCTCTCAGAAACTCCCATATCATCTTGCCTGCAAAGGTCGGTCGTACATGTGGGTAGTACTGATCACGATCATAGTTTTGGGTATGTTCACACCAGACTACGGGCGCGCCATCTTGGCAGTCGGTGTATTCCACGCAATGTCCCGCTTCTGGACTCTCGTAGGCTACCGTCGCTGGTCCACAACCATTCGCCTGCAAGAGATGATCACGAGCCACCAACCCTCCTAAGTTATCAAGCGGGTTGTGCATCATCATCACGGCCACCGGTCAGGTGCATTGATTTTTGGTGATACTTCCTCACACACTACCGATACCACGGATCACCTCACCACGCGCACAGGCCAAGGTATTGGTAAACCATGCACCAAGTGAATGACCCACCACATATATTTCATCTTGATCTATGCAGTAGCTTGTGGAAAATTCTTTGACGATCGTATCAAACAAAGCAAAATCTCTGAGCTGTGTGGTCTTATCGCCTGGACTACTTCGGTTGCGACTTGGTCACTCTTCTGGTAGACCTGCAGGGTAAACAATAAAGGCTTCGCCGTCTGCCTCTCTTTCAATCTTATAATAACTACGCACCATGGTGTTTGGATTGGTACGGCCGTGGAAGGCAATGATGAGGGGATAGGTTTTATTTTTATCGTAGTTCTTCGGCAGGACGGTGATATAGTTACGCTGAACTCATCCCACCTCTGACGAGGTCGGAGCATTTTTGGGAGGGGTGTTTTCGCAACCCAAGGTAGGATTGTCACGTACGCCCGTAAATTTCAGTTTCCCTTCTTTTTCCAGGACTAGTTGGTGGACGAGGTAGGCCATCTGTCCACGGAGCATAATAGCTCAGGGATAGATTACGTACTTTGAAAACATATTGTTGTCATGGACGAAATCCACAAACGGCTCATACCGACGATGACCGTCACCTTCTTCTACGTCCGCATTGAAACTTCCCAAGGCCATCTTGAGTCCTTCAGCTATCGTGACTTGTGAGTCGGGTTTGAAACTTCCGTCGCCATAGCCTTTGATGATATCTTTATCTTTGGCATAGCAAACATAACCCGCATACCGATCACCCGTGACATCAGTGAAACAGTCGGTACGTGTTCCAATCTTCGCCTCGGTCGCCCCCAAGATAATCTTCAGCATCTCTGCACGCGTAATTCCACGATCGGGACCGAAGCTCCCATCAGGAAATCCCTGTGCTATCTCACGCGCATGCAAAAATTC
>CAZWFZ010000161.1:0-1708 GCA_964633455.1 uncultured Candidatus Peribacteria bacterium
GAAGTCACCTTCGCTATAGATACCTATCCTTGGGCGCCACCTTTTTTGGAGATTGAATCGCCTTCCACCAAAGCGGTCTATCAATGGATCAAGCGCCTTTGATTACAAAAAAAACCCCTCCTCACGTGTGGGAGAGAAGGGTTGTTTCGTTATTATCGTGCTATTATGCCACAGGAGGTTGCTTAGCGTAATCTTCTACCATATGATGGAGTTGTATCCTGCTAGGAACTGGAACATGCTTGGTGGTACCTAGTTCATCAACTTTGTCGATAACTGGTTGGAAGATCTTCCAATCGTTCACCTTTTTGAGATAGTACATACCGAGACAGTATTTGCTACAATGTGGCATGGGCTCAATGCCCTCCTGTTGCATCAAATGGTGACTCAACGTATTACCACTCACTGATTTACTTTCGATAATTACCACATTGTTGAGATGAGTTCTCTTTGCAGATGCTTGATCCTTTTCTCTGAAATCAGCAAAGGAGAGATTGAGATCGATAGTGAGTCTCTCATCATTTTGCTTGCTACATAACGTTAATCTATTGTATGAATTATTGAGCACGGGGAAGATAAGCTGATGCGGATGATCTCCATAGATACTCCAATAAATGCCTTCGTAGAACTTCATAGCTTCATTGGTCATAGCACCATGGTTATCAATACCATATTGATATCTAAACTTGCGCACCAAGTTTTTGATTTTTTGTTTGTATTCAAAGAAGACAAGATCACCACTTTCTACATAATGTCTTGTTCTTACTTTGGTTCTTTGTTTTTTGCCCTGGAGGTGTTGAAAATAGAAATCGTAGTTTTTGGTATCCATATACACGTTGTCATACGTGAAAAGGATATTATCCTTGATCTCCAAAACGAAAAAATGCTCTTGCAGATGCTGCAACAACGCCGGCAACTGCGACAAATGAATCATGTATTTGGTTTCAACTCTATCAAGCAACTGTACTGTACTGTTGAGTTGCGTCAAAGAGATAGGGGCAAATCATTTGAGTGTAGTATATAATTCTTTTTGCATGGTTGTATATGTGATATTCATAAACGTAAACAATAATATAGATATTATGAAATTTGTCAAAAAATCAATGTACTTTTTTTACTTGTAGTTGTCAATATTGTATAATACGTCACAGTATAGAACAAACGAGAGAGCCTACTGCAAGAAAAAATTACCTGCCCCCCAGGTATGTACATTAAATTATTGTCTAAAGGAAGCCAATATTCTGTTTTTGTGCGTTAATTCTTATCAGTGCTGAATGACTCATATATCTCCTCATCTACATCTACTGCTTTTTCCAAACTCACTATCTCCTCATCGCTTAGATAGAGGTGCATAGTTGCCAAAAAGATCATTTCACACGACTCATATATATAATGATCCATATTCACCAAGGTAGTAACATGTACTTCTTCCATACTACCTTGCTTCCCTACCTCCATAAACATTTTCATATATTCAGTATGTATATGTTTGATCACACCAAATGCAGAGGAGAGTTCATCATATCAAACAACACTATTATGCCTTTGTGTCACGTTTGCAATATGCCTATAAAAGATGGTTAACATTTCGACCGTCTTTTGAAACATAGCTTGCAACTTGGGATCCATACTCTCTCTCATATCAAGTAATTCATGACGAATATTTTTGATAGCTTTGATAGCTTTGAGACAGCTATATAAAGCTGTTTCA
>CAZWFZ010000161.1:1718-2080 GCA_964633455.1 uncultured Candidatus Peribacteria bacterium
CTTTCCTTTCTTCATAGCTTTGAGATGCAAGAGAGCAGTTATCATCACGTCTGAATCCTCTTTGATTTGCTCATAGTGATGAATATGTTCTTGCTTTTTCCAAGGGAGCAAATGTTGCGTAACCTCTGCTGGATCAAATTGGAGTGGTTTGCAATGTTCTCGTGAAATACCATATATATATCCTGTATAAGCTGTAGTTTTTTCCAAAAGATCTTTGCTATCAGCTTCCAATGCCAACGTCTGCGCTCACACAAATGACTGACTTTGTTGATTCTCACCCAATTGTTGAATATGGAGCTTATTCTTTTCATCTTTTCTGTCAGGAACTGTTCGAATTACCAACCTAGTGAACGGTTTGATAA
>CAZWFZ010000162.1:0-1340 GCA_964633455.1 uncultured Candidatus Peribacteria bacterium
AGCGTATGACTAGCGCAGGTGACGTGGAAAGAACTATTCGGAGTGATTCATTTTACGCTCGCCTTATGATACCTTTGTGTTTTCCTGCCTATTTTTTGGGCGGGGAAGATGGGTTGCGTAAGCAATACATGAAACCGGGGACCGAAGAAATGGACGAGGCAACTTTTACAGACATGATTGCTCAATGTACTCAAGTTATGGAAGTGTATCAAATTATTTTGGAGCGTAAAGGTTCTTCTTGACATATGAGTGATTTATGTTATATTATGGGACATATGAAAAAACTAACGACCAGTGTCGCTCTCTTTATTATTGCCTTCTTTGTGATGGCCAGCTCGGCCTCAGCTACCGAAGGATCAGTCGATCTTTCGAACAACTCTGTATCTTGTAAAGGTATCTCAATTTACCAGGATGGCTACTATAGAGTCACTGGTCGTTGTGACGGACTAGTTTATCCTTATCAGACTACATACAACAAATATGTGTTATGGGGCAAAACTGTAGGTCGTGGCGAAATGATCAGGATAGCTGAGATAGATAGAGGATATTTCTCTGGTAATATCTCGAGCGCCTTTGACGCTATGTACGTGACTGCAGAGCAAAACGGTCTCGTGCGCAAACCTAGCGATAAACAATTGCTAGCTGGAAAAGTAGCTGCCTTTAGTTTTGACAAAAGTCAGGTGACAACCGCTCCTGCTACTACAACTACGACCACGACTCCAGCATCAACGACAACTACCACCAAGGCTACAACTACTGCTACAACTAGTACGGCTGGGGCTGTAGTGGGTAAAATAGTTACTTCGTTACTTGTAGTGATATTGGTCATCGTAGGTCTAGCAATCGGAGCCTCGCTCCTATTCCGATCACGTGGCTCTGTCAGTAGTCACTAAAGTCAATGAAACCAGAACATTGTGCCTATGCTTTACGTAGAGCGATTCCGGAATCAGCGTCTGAAGAATCTATTGCGTTGTTCATGCAATATCAAGCTATGCAGAACATTGTTCCAAGCCAAGTTAGGGTTGGATCTGACCCCATGAAAAAAATGTTTGATGAATGTAGAGCCGCTGGAAATATAAAGAGATTGTCTGTCAAACCTTCAAAACATTTTGAGTCTGTGCAAACTGATAATCAGCAAAAAGAGGAAGAAGTGTTGATATGCACACTACCAACGAGTCATAGGTGTAAGGGGTACCTTCCAGTAATGCGTAAATGAGTATTTATTGACCTTGGAGTTGCAAAATATTTGTGCTACAATACCTGCCTATGGCAAATGCATGTGATTTATGTGGTAAAAAAAGAAACGTAGGGCACAGTGTGTCTCACGCCAAAAACCGCAC
>CAZWFZ010000162.1:1350-2049 GCA_964633455.1 uncultured Candidatus Peribacteria bacterium
CAGAAAATCCGCAAACCCAATCTTCACTCCCACAGGATGCAGATGGGGGAATCCAAGCTAAAGCTGAGACTTTGTACCAAGTGTCTTAGATCAGTCAAAGCTACCTCCGTACCAGCTACCCCAGTCGTTGCTGCTTAATTTTTATATTTTCCTGATACTTAATTGATTTACCTCTGGAGTCTGTTTTGGCTTGACTTGAAGTATATACTGAAATGGTATGAGTTTAATGAGTATGAAAGGAGACGCATGAAACTATCAAGTGATTTAGAAAAAGCATCGATAGCACTGGAGAAAGCTAGAGAAAAAGTACAAAATGGAATTCCGCTCAAAGGTGAGAAAGAAGGATCAGCCGTATCTAAATTATTGAGAACTCTATTTACTGCGAGAGTAGTAATAAATCCTGAGAGTGAGAGTGAAAAACAGCCAGTAAAAGTGGATACGTTTAGGGAATAAGTGAAAATAGTCTATTTTCCGCTATACTTGGATCATGCCCAAATTAACCACTCTTCTGGTGACGATCCCGCGCGAGACTGAGGTCACGGCCGAGTCTGCCTCGACCTTTCTTTCGACTTTTCCTGCCATGCTCCACAAATCTCTATTTGATATCCTGATCAAAGGTGAGCCAAAACCAGTGATTGCACTGGAGGTGGCTGTCTGGGAGCAAAAAATACGATTCCTAGTCACAGTCTCCAGTCATCT
>CAZWFZ010000163.1:0-2046 GCA_964633455.1 uncultured Candidatus Peribacteria bacterium
TAGTAAATATTGAAAATTGATATCTTGAGATAATAGTTGAGAAATATGATTCTTTTGATTGTTAATTTTAATGTCCGTTCAACGCACGTAATCTACTGAAAAGTCATCGAAAGTCAAGAGAATGTCAAGAGCAAATTATGGAAGCTTCGGCTCTCATTCTCAAATATCCCAGTAGGAAATTCACAAAAAAAATGGCTAGCAGATACACTAGCCATTAAGAAAGATATTTTAGTGAGGTGAATCATCTTGAGTTAGGCTTATCTTCCAAGGTAGTAGTTGTCTATCTGCTATGAAATAATCAACCAAGGCATATTTGATTCTATACTGCATCCCACGCAAAAGGGGAATTACCTCCTGGTGGTATTCTTTGACATTGCTAAGACCATAATTTGTTCTCATAAGTCGTTGAATTTCATGCAAAATAGGATCAAAACGATCTCTTACTTGTTGTATTTGATTTGAGGTATCTCATATAAGATGAGGTGTAGCAACTCACAAGAGTGACTCCCACTCATCTGTTAGTTCTTCAATTTGTTTACCATTTATGTTAAAAAGTTTTACATTGAACATCTCATAGCAAGCATCTCGCGTTTTGTGACACTCAGGAGTATCATACTCTATGAGAAACTCATCTAGATGTTGGTAGATTTCCAACCAATAGGTGATTAATTCAATTCTTTGTCATGACCAAACTTCCTCAAATGCAAGTTCTTGAGGACAAGGATCAGCGACCACCTCTACACAATTATCGTCATTTTGACGACATGTTATTCTACTGTTGAGTAGTTCAATTGCAGTGCGAGCATGATCACCACATCTAGGACCACAATTACCTGGTACACAGACAATTCATGTTGTGGCTTGAGTACTTTCTTTGTTTTTGTCCTCCAAATTGTCTGATCATATTTTACTATTGTAGTTGATAAAAAGGAATGCTCATCCGATGAGTAGCAATCAAATAAGCATTCCTTGAAGACGTTGTGACATTAGGTTACATTTCGTAAATAAAATTACTAAACTCCTACATTACTGACCAGCAAATGCAAGTGCATTATAGTAAGTAGTTTTAGCTATCATAGAATTGAGGAATAATGTGTAGTCAACTACATAAGTTTTGCTATTGCGAGCATACGGATCCTTGAATCGTACTTTGTAGATTCCATTTGCATCGTCCTCAATGATGCCAACCACCACAACTAAATGACCAGTTCCGCCTGATGTTTTGATATAACTTGTATTATCAGCGTTCTTTTTACTAGGATCAATGCTGATAATAGTAATTACTGGGTGATCGTTCAATATATGTGATCGAATAAACGATTTCATCAATGTTCGTCCAGTGTTAGTCTTGGGCTGAACATTAAGTTCGGTAGCAGTTAGCTTCATCTGGTTACAATTTCCCCAGTCAGTAAACTCTCCCTTTTTAGTAGAAGTCCCATTTGCCATATCACGCAAATTGCTAATGTAGGTAACATCTCCAAGTTTATAACCAGATTGAAACAGCTGATATCGCTTCATAAACTCACATAAGCGTTTTGCCTTACCAAGATCAGTTGATGGTACTGCGACCTTCCAATCATGACCAACAAGTGATAAACATATCAGAAAACTGGATGGTCCACACATATTAGTACCACCTGTCTTAGTAGCAAGAGTCCCAATATACTTTGGATAATTACAATAACCATTTGTGTTGTACTTGGTGGTATCTAACCACTGAGTCATAGTTATCCATTGGTCTACATACTTATACCCCGTCATATCGATCGTATAATTCACATTCAACCCAGCTCTAGGCTGCATCACTAGCCCCCCCGCTGTATCCCAAGCCACTTCCTCAGAAGCAACCATTGTAGTAGTATCATGTACCGGAACTAAACCTTCGAGAGGAGACTCACTTGTCTCCTTCTGACAGGCGCTCAACAGCACGATGATACAAATGATCCACGTATGGATCGTTTTTAGTAAAAATTTTGTTTTCATTGTTTTACAATTTAAACAGTTAATTAATAATTTTCAAAACGCACTTCCCAATCTACCTTTGTA
>CAZWFZ010000164.1:0-2013 GCA_964633455.1 uncultured Candidatus Peribacteria bacterium
TATGAAGCCATCACTATCCTCGCACGCAAAGGAGATGCATGCAAAATGATTGCTATCCCTGAACTCATATCATGGGACGCATGTAAGATTTCACAGGAGAAACTACTACGACCTGTCCGTGGGGGGTTCTTGTTGCAGGACAACTTCTCCTATGTGCCCCAATTTCCATCTCGTGATCGTGACATGGTACTTGGTTGGGCAATCAATGCAACATCTGACTCAAACACAATTACGTTGGTAAGAGATGGCATGCTCATTGGAAATGGTGTAAAACAACAAGATCGTGTCGAATGTTGCGAACTCGCTATCAAACGAGCGATAGAAGCTGGACACACGCTTTCCAAAACTAGTTTCGTGAATGGAGCAACGGCTGTATCAGATAGTTTTTTCCCATATGTTGATGGACCAATGAAGCTAATAGAAGCAGGGGTTCGCTCTATCCTGGCAACATCAGGATCAGTAAATGATAATCTCGTAATCAAATACTGTGAGGAGAACAATTGCAACTTAGTATTGATCCCAAACACTGAAGGCCGAGGATTCTTCGGTCATTAGTATGCGGTAAAGTATGGAGAAAGAATCGAAGATGCTTGGTGTATCCAGGCATCTTTTTTTTGAAGACAAAAAAAAAAATGAGGAGCGAATTCGCTACTCATCTGGAGGTGTTAGGTTGTAATGTTATTGCTAGCAACTAGAGGCGTTTTATCTTTGAGACGGCCTCATCATAAAAGAGTACTGACTCTCGTTTGGGCAATAACGCTAGTAAGTGTTCCCGTACATCGTCATCGGTGCAGGTATCCACAAACTCATATGTTTGTTTCAGCACACTGGTGCTCAATCGCATCAACTCCTTGACGTGTTGCATTTTTTGCGTAAGATCTTTATGGAGGTCAGTAAGTTGAGGAGAAGAACTATAATCATTTCCGCGAGCGATCACATACATCCTGTTGGCGGTCTTTGGTGTCAATACTCTATAGAATGCATACTTCCAACGATAATTGATTTCAAGTACCAATCCTACAACCACATACGCTGGGAGTGCACAGGCTATGAGTGCAATTTCAAATGATATCATAACTCTTAGCCATGTAGGAAAGGAAAGTGGGACGACCGCATCATACATATACCATGAACCTGGGAGCAAAACCAAGAGTAGCCATGGTAAGTTCACGTATCGATACAGTTTACCAATAACTGCATCTTTTTTGTTTCGAAAGGCATTGGAGGCATTACGATGTTCCTGAATTGCCAAGTCTAATCGTTGTTGTACTGTTAAAGATCCCATATTTTTTTGTTTTTTATTGAATAATTTTGTTTTGTATGTAGGTATTTTCTACCGAGATTTTCTCGCTACAAGAATTGCTTCCATTTGTTCGCGGAAGATGATTTGAATATCTGTGAATCCTATCTTCTTCATTTCATCAATTGCTTCTTGTTGTTTCATGAGAAGATCTGGTTCGTTATCACGAAGGTAGTGTGCTGTTCGTTCTTGTGCAAACTCAGGAATACTCTCCTCTCTCGCAACTTTTTGAAACTGCTCTAGCTGTCGTCCAAGTGTCGCATGATGTGCATGTGCATCATCTAATGCATATTTATCCGCATTGATAAATATGCCTCACCAAACAAGGTCTTGGTATATTCTTTCAAGTACCGACGTCCTATATGCTGCATCAAAGTTGTGTATAGTCATAGCAGAAACAATACTCTGTTGTGTTATCGTTTCTTGATGATTGAGATAGGCTAAAATGTCTGCAAGAATGAAGCATGCTCTTCCTGAAGCAACGTCATCCACAAGAGATGCTTTAGCTTGTTGGAGCATAACCGGTTCATTATCTACTGCAAATACACGCCATTGTGGATCAGTTGTAAGCAATGTCTGCGTCGTATATCATGTACCACATCATAATTCAATTATATCATGGGCAAAGGGTTTGTCTGCAAGATACATCCATAAATACTGTGCTATACGTTGTTGCATACGTTCATGATGCGGTACCGCCTTTGCCCAGAGGT
>CAZWFZ010000165.1:0-1982 GCA_964633455.1 uncultured Candidatus Peribacteria bacterium
GCTCCTCCAATTATCATGAGGGGAGCTCAAGCCTGTTGCGAACGAAAGTTATGACCAAATACTTACTGATCCACGCCATGTACAACTCGACAACAAGGATTTAATTTTATTTATTGCACAAAAGGATAACAAAAATTATCTTGTTAGTAGTTCAGACGAACAAACAAGAACCAAAGAGCTTAGTGATGAAGAACTCTGCGCAATCTATAATGATCCCAACAGTGGTTGGGATTTTTGCTAGTCAAGTCACAGGAGATCTTTAAGTTTTTCAGGCTTCTCAATATAGTAATCCTTGAGAACATCTCCTGTTTTCCCAATAAACTGCATACTTCCCAAAGTGATTTGTTGGAGTAGTTTGGGCATATGCTCCATTGCATGAGCATAGTCATGCCTACCTCACATGAGTTGATAAATTTTTTGTAAGGTTGCTCACTTGTACGCTCGATAATGAAATAGGTATTCATAGGTACATTGTATCTGTGTTGTTGCTCCAAAAATGTAAGAAAAAGCAACTTGGTCTGATGTTCGTTGTTGTGTTTTTTGGTAAATCTCACAAGAAAGTACATATACATCTTCGAGTAACGAAAGGTGAGCTGGTGAAAATCACAAGGTGCTGGCATTGTAGACCTTTGTATTCACTAATTTTCCGAAGCGTATATCTGAGTGATCATATATTGGAGAAAAAAGTTGCTTGTTATAATTGGTAAGTTTACCTTCAAACATGTGAAAATAAGAAACTCAAGGTAGTATATCTTGCATAGGTAACTGATCCATCCACAACGTGTCGCTGTCGACACACAAGACTCCTGTTTGAAATGCTGTTAGTGCTTGTTGCAAAAGTTGTAGCCTAGCAAACCCGAGCATATGCAAACCTCACTTCGTATCAGGCAAAAACGTATGCTGACGGACTTCAATAGGTAAGCTTGCAAAAAATGCAGGATTGTCTGTATAGAGCACACAATCTCCCACACGATCTGGATTATGCCAGCAAAAACTTACGATCGAACAGAACGTTTGTATGTAATAGTTTTCGCCACCATAGGCCAGATAGATGATTTTCATGCCAACGTTATTTTTAAAAATGAACGCACAGAACTCTCAAGTATACTCTCTATTCCCCTTTCTGTCAAAAAATTAGATAAAAAGAGCCTCAGAATAGGTTATTTCACGGTAAACTTGCTCTTGTAATTTATATTGACATTATTATACAATATGATAATATATGTTTTTTATGTAGAGTGATTTGAGCATGCAACCACGTGTTTTGGAAACAGATATCTTGAATGTCGGCTGAGGTATCTCTGGTGCTTCTTTGCAGTATACCAGCAAATATCTCAAAAAAAACGAGCGTGCTGGTGCCGTACGTAGCGTCATAGTAGAAAGACTACCTGAAATTGGCATGCTCAACAGTCACTATACCCAAAACAGCCAAACGCTCCACGAAGGCGATATCGAAAGTAACTATAACGCAGACAAAGCAACCAAGGTCAAACTTGCTGCATCGTATATGCGTGCCTATCTCGAAGCGGAAAAAAAACAAGGTAATATATTATATGCAAATATGGGAAAGATGCTCCTGGGTGTGGGACAACGTGAAGTTGATATTATAACCAAAAGATACGAAGAATTTACGCTTCTCAAGAAAATATTTCCGCATAATACACTCCTCTCTCGTAATGAGATAGCACAACTAGAGCCTGCACTCGTCGATGGGAGAGATCCGAACGTTCCGTTGGCTGCCTATTATTCTGCAGATGGTATTGCAGTCGACTTTGGCAAAGTGGCACATTCGATGGTGTCTCATAGCACCACTGAAAGACCAGATGAAGCAGTTGTACTCACGGGAAGAAAAGTAGTAGATATACAAAGACAAGATACTTCAGGACAACTTTTCAGCACACTCTTGGATGATGGTACCATTATTCTTTCCAAGGCAGTCGTGATCAATGCAGGTGGCTATACTCCTGTTTTGCTCAAAAAGC
>CAZWFZ010000166.1:0-1858 GCA_964633455.1 uncultured Candidatus Peribacteria bacterium
ACGCGAAGTACCCATAAGGGTGAAAGGGGGTGGCGAGCGAAGCGAGACGGGGGATTACCCCTCCGCCCTTCGGGCACCTCCCCTTCTGAAGGGGAGAGCAAACGTGGGGGGACACTCGTTGCGTCACTTATACTCCTTTTTACCTTAAATGCCAACACAAAGCCAGTGGCTTGCAATCAGCATATCTTTCGCTATTATTTCCCCATAAAAAACCTTTTACCTTGTTGTTATTGTATGAAGAAGTTCGTATTGTCGCTCATAGTGAGTTTGAGTATAGGATTCCTCAATTTCGTAGATGCGAGAGCATGGGAATTGCCGGGGATAGATATCGTGACGCGTGCTGAGCGAGGAGCTAATGAGAGCTGGAAGTGGGCTGACAGCGGTTTTTATGATTGGGCGATAGCAGATAACGAAAACTTCAAAGCCCGGCTTGACGGTATCGGTGTCGATAGAGGAGGGAAGTTCGCAGCCAGAAAGATCTCGAATGAACTCAAAGAAAAAAGAAAAGCATTCTTTTTGGCAAACTACCCCGATGATCGAAACGTAGATGAAGAGATACTCTCCGAAGATGGGCATGATCTGCGATGGGCGCAAGGAATCAAACACCAAAAAACCAAACTTATCATCCATCATACGGCTGGCAGTCAGCGTTATACCACACCTGAGGAGGCACTGAGTGGTGTGTACGATATTTATAAATACCATGCACATCAGCATGGACGAGGTGATATCTGATACAATTTTTTGATAGATCCGTTTGGGGTCGTGTATGAAGGTAGAGCTGGAGGTGATGGCGTGATAGCAGCGCATGCAGACTACAATAATAATGCAACCGTCTGAATAGCTTTGATGGGTAATTTTGATGTACAAGAACCTACTCCTGCGATGATGCGTAGTTTGACTCGCTTGTTGACCGTCTTGGCGTGGAAGTATGATATTGATCCCTACAAAAATCAATCCTATTTCACCGCAGTTGACTATGATCCCTATATTTTGGCAGCACAGCATGATAGCATAGTCGGTCATCAAGACACCAAAAATACGGCTTGTCCCGGCGACTACGTCTATGCGCAAATTCCCAAAATCAAAGGTGAAGTAGCTGCGTTGCTTACCTATTTCAAACAAGCAGGCAAACTCAATTTGAGTAATCTCAAAACATTGTCTGTCGATACGACCGCATATTTCGATCGTGATGCGGGCTGGATAGATATCGATATGCCTATAGCAGGAGAGGTGAATTGCGTGAGTGCTGATCAACATATTATTATCGATGAGTGCAAATCAAGACCCTGAGGTGTGACCATGCACGTGCAACGTGATCATGACAAGAGTAGTGGCGTCAAATATGTGGTAGTCTCAGCGGGAAATACGCATTATCTGCTAGATATTCCCATGGTCTGGCAAGAGGATATCAAAGATTTGCTGATTGAAAGAAAGGAAGAATACATCCGCACATTCAGTCGTCCAAGCTTCGAGAAAAATCTCGAAAAAGTAGCAGAACACATCACTACCGAGCAAGCGAAAGCGATGATGCAAGGAGATATTTCTGTTTTACTGTATGACGTAACTGTGCAGTATGATACACGAGAGATGGCATGTACTGCAGGATGTAATGTTATCATCGATGGACAAACTTTCACTGATGCATGATTTATCAACGTAGTCGAGGACAAAACAGCAGATCAGCTCCGAGCATTTATTGATCTCAAAAAATATCCTACAAAGTCTATCACGCTGAGTAGCCGTGAGCCGATTGAGATCAGCAACTACGACAGGACCGGAGGTGGTGGTGCACAAAACCGCTTCAGAGGTAGTATTACGATTGAGAAAGGAACGTACAAGCATCTCGACTATGGTA
>CAZWFZ010000167.1:0-1851 GCA_964633455.1 uncultured Candidatus Peribacteria bacterium
TATGATGTCACGAAGATGTTGTGTATACGTAGGATTGACTCGATAGTTGTTACCGTTTCGTTTGGTGAGTCACGCACCGAGCAGGACACAAGCCGTCTTGGGATGATGCGTTTGCATGAGTTGTGCAGTGAGTGCGGTGGTGGTGCTTTTGCCGTGCGTACCGGTGATAGCAATCGTGGTCAGATATTTAGAAAGTTCTCCCACAAACTGAAAATAGAGTCGAGGTATGGAGACTCTTTTGTTGTTATCATAGACTTGCTTGCTCGCTTGGAGTACTTCGGGTGCATCTTTCCATGCAGCAGAATAGATGACGGTATCGGTAGGTTGGAGCGGATAGACGCCCATTTCTGTGTATCGTTTGATTTGCGCATACCAGGCTTGATCGGCAACGGTATGTGCATATGGATCGATACCTATGATATTGGTAAAGCCAAGCTCGACGAGGAGTTGTGCCAGTGCACTTACGCCAGAGCCCGCTGCTCAGACAAGGACGATGTTGGACATGAGGGGAAAAAGATAAAAACAGGTAACTCTATTCTAAAAAAATGCAATATTTTTAGAATCGAACACGATGTACTTCAAAAATATGCAAAAGTGTTCTCATTACAAGTTTATTGAGCTTTTTTACACGAGCATCTAAAAACTGCTTTTAGCCTAGCATGTATTGCCTCTAAAATTTGCTTTTTTCCCCTTCCCTCTCTATACTTGAGTAAACACCTCTTTATTTTTGTGTCCAAACGCATGAAACCATCATCACTCCCTCCGGGATATGCAGATGAGATCAACTTGCAAGAAAAACTCAGTGATACTGAGCTTCAGTCTGCAATAGCTGAGATCGAAGAACTCAGAGCGGATGCGGCGAAATACAAAGCGAAATGAGATACAGATCTCGCATCGACGCTCACCAAAAAATCACATATCGCATACGAGGCGTTGAAAAGACGCTATCCTGTCTATGCTGAGCTCAAAGCGCAATGGAAACAATTTGATAGAGACCTCAAAAAAATTGATGAACTAGAAGCAGAACTAGTCAAACGCAACAAAGAAACTGAAAGCATCAAACAACAACTCCAAAACCGCGAGATCTATGCTACAGAACTAGAAGCCAAAATCCACGATCTCAAAGCAAAACTCAATTCAGAATCTCAACATACTGAGCACAGACAAACTGTAGTGGACTACGCAAAAGAACTGAAAGGTACTGATACTTCGATTGAAAATGAAAAAATATGATCGAAATATGTACAATTATATTTGTATGATAAACAACTTAGCCAGAGAGTTGAAAGCAAGGTTAAATTGAAATACACATGAGAAAAGCTCCGTAATCATGTAGAGGCTGATCGATATGGTGATGAGATATATGTATCATGAGGAATTGATCCTAATATAAGATTTTTCTACAAAATTATGCTTTGAGATGATGGAGTGCTAGGAGATTTAACTGAGATATGAGATAAGGAGTACCATCAAAAACAGAATGAAATTAGCTTTGAAAAGCCTATTTGATCTCATCATCGACAGAACTATAAAAAATATGCAATTATACACGGCATACCACAAGAGTGAGAGGATGCTCTACCAACTCATGCGCCAAAATCTACAGAGAAAGAGTATCATAATTGTGTCGTTTATCAAAATGGACCAGAGAATAAGGTGCAGAGCATAGTAGATAAGAAAGGTAATATAATTTTTTCACCAGAGGCATGAAGAGATTATTTAAATTGTGAAAATAAAGAAAAGGGGATTTTTATTGTTTGAGTTGATGGATATGTTGATGATTATTTTACATTGATCAACGCCTCTACATGAGTAGTAAAAAAAATCATGGTTCCCCAATGAAGAAGGTTT
>CAZWFZ010000168.1:0-1827 GCA_964633455.1 uncultured Candidatus Peribacteria bacterium
CCATATCATCGATATACCCAACTCTAAATGCTAAACTTTCAAAAAACCAACTATCGATATGATCTTCTCGACTTTGATAATAATCTGAGGGAACTTTTTTGAGATAGCTAGTGTAATCATAGGAGAAGAGTTCATTGATCCCTGCCTGTACATCGATGGTGATTCATTTGAGTCCTGCAAAAGTAGTGGACTGTTTGTATGAGGGATAACATTGTCTACTAACTTCTTTGCCTTGTGCATCATATTGAATAGTACAATCCTCGCCTCCTGCTGGTTTCTGCAAAATCATAGGTAACATCAAAAGTTTCTTGCTCGCATTCCATACAAACATACGAGGATTACGCAATGATTCGCTTTCTGAGCCAACATCTCCGAAGGTTTTGGTCCAGAGTTGTCAGACAAGTACTTGACCTTTAGCATCTTTTTTGTTGTAGTCTACTTTGTAGAGATCAACCTTGATGCCACCGTTTTGCGTACCTCCCCATTGATTGGTAGTAGTATCATAGCCAATACCAATCAAATACTGTACTCATAATTCTAAGGGTGCATACGGATGCAAATAGGTGCTATAGCCAGGAATCTTCAATTCACCAATAATTTTGGGCGCTTTGGGTGTAGCAATGTCTACGACAAAGAGTGGATCAATTTGTTCAAAGGTCACCAAGTACAGTTTGTCATCAATATATCTGCTTGATTTGAACTGCTCACCTGGCTCGATATTCATCAACATCCCTTCGAGGTCCAAAGCATCATTGAGGACAAAGAAATGGGTGGTTACTTCTGGTGATCGATTGGTCGTCAAAATACGGAAATTACCAGCATCGTCTTCGGACATACTGTACTGGCTAAGCGGGCTACCTTGTACTATGGTAGATGCTTTGTAGTCAACATCACCTGCGGTCAAGGCAAATTTATGGATGAGTGTGTGCTCGCCTCCACCGTATCGTGGCAACATACATCTTGCATTGAGAGGACATGAAAATGCGTATGAGGTATAGAGGGGGTCTGCTAAATAAAGATTGTCTTGAGACATATGGATAGTCTGTGTAGAACCGAATGCGGTCTTGGTTTTGACACTAGTAGCCACTGCATCTGTATCTATCACTCTCACGACAGAAAATGATGGTGTGATGCCAAACTTTTGTACAGATTCCTTGGAAGGGAGTACATAAAAAATTTCATTACAGTTGGGCTTTTGGACAGAAATTTCATAAGGGAATTTGGTGTCACCAATAGTGAGATTCTGGTCAGCTTTGTCCTGAGTGTAAGCTATATCTATAGTTTTGGGAAGGAGATCATCTGCTTCCATCATTACCTTATCCATAGGTATTCCCATATACCAAGGAAATCCCCAATTGACGTTGAGTTGAGAAACTACATAGAGTTTATCACCGATCATTCTAGAGTCAGTATAACTGCCGTCCATATCTGAAAATTTGATCATTGCGGGATCATTGATATCGCTAATATCATAGACAATGACGTCCATTCTTGCACTTCTATCAATATATCCTTGAGGTACAGCATTTGTCCATCTTTGAGAGAGCATTACTAATCTATCATCCGTAACATACATTTGCAAAGCACTGAATGACTCAGGAATATTGATTGTTTTGATCACTGTTGCATCATCCACATTGATAGTAGTCCCATCTACGGGAGATTTGATAATAGCTACTTCGTGTTGTCTTTGATTGTAATAATAGATGTACTCACCATCATTTTTGATGATGTCAGCCTCATCTACACCTTCGACTTGGACATTGGTAGTTGAATAATCGCCTCCACCTCCACCATCTTGAGACTCTTCTCTACTGATAGTTTTGG
>CAZWFZ010000169.1:0-1807 GCA_964633455.1 uncultured Candidatus Peribacteria bacterium
CTCCAACGATGAAAAGGCGATCTCCACAACGCTATCGCCAAAGACACCCCCACCACCCTCATCTGAAGAGTCAAAAAAGACACCTACAAGTGAGGATTTTATATGGAAGGGATTCATATTTTGCAGGGGGAAGAAAATTAGAATTGAGAATTGAGACTCCAGAAACCAGACTCTAGAATCTAGTCATGCTGAGCCTGCCTGTCGGCAGACAGGGCAGACAGGCGCAGCGCGTGGTCCTCGCAGGGGATAGCAAATCCAGGAACTTTGATTAGCCTATAATGACAATTGTTATAGCAAGCAAAATGTACGAATAAAAAAAAGCATCAGGAATTCCTGATGCCGTGATACAATTTTCTTTCGCTTTTTTACAATGCTGGATATCCCAGATAGTTTTGAGGAGTAATGGTTTTTACATATGCCTTTTGTTCCTCAGTAATATCTAAAGAGTCGATAAACGTCATGACAGCATCCTTATCAATCGCTTTACCGCGACTGAATTTTTTGAGTGCTTCGTATGGTTCTGGATAATAGATAGCACGCAAATAGGTCTGTATACCTTCGGTGACCACTGCCCAGTTTGCCTCTAGGTCATCATTGAGCTTCTGTTCATTGAGAGCTATCTTACCCAGCCCTTTTTTGATACTGTTCAAGGCTACTAAGGTGTGTGCAAAAGGCACACCAATAGTTCGCGTGATCGTACTGTCTGTCAGATCTCGTTGTAGCCGAGAGACAGGTAACTTGCGAGACAAAAACTCAAACTGTGCATTGGCTGCGAGTAGGTTTCCTTCTGCGTTTTCAAAATCTATAGGATTCACCTTGTGTGGCATTGCCGATGATCCCACCTCACCTTCTTTCGGTATTTGTTTGAAGTAGTTCATAGAGATGTACAACCACATATCCTGACAGAGATCTACCAAGATAGTATTGAGTCGTCTCCATGCATCAAATATTCGTGCATGGTCATCATAAGGAGTGATTTGCGTAGTGATCTCATGAGCAGTTAATGCATACTGAGTATGCTTGCGCTGGCTCAACTCTTGGAGAAATATATCGACCCAATTTTTCCAATCTACAAGTGGAAAAGCAAAATAATGTGCATTCATATTGCCTGTAGCTCCACCAAATTTAGCCCGGAGTTGCTCATAACTCGAGCTGATATCTCTTTTCACTTCTCGTATTCTACTCACGAAAACAGCTAATTCTTTGCCCACCGTAGTAGGAGAAGCTGGCTGACCATGTGTATGTGCTAACATAGGGACTCGCAACCACTTATATTGTAGTGTCCCCAAGGTTTCGAGCATCGACTCTAGGGCTGGCAGTAATACTTTTGCATACGCACCTCTGAGCATCAAGGGAATGGCTGTATTAGTGATATCTTGCGAAGTCAGACCAATGTGCACATACTCTTTGCAATCAGACAAGCCCAAGATTTCGATTTTTTCTTTGACAAAGTATTCGACTGCCTTGACGTCATGATTGATAGTTTTTTCAATCTCTTTGACACGCATTGCATCCTCGAGTGAAAATGCTTCATAGATCATATCTAGTTGCTGAGAGACATGATCATCCAATTTCGGTAAAACACCTAGCTTTGCTAGTGCCTTGAAGTAAGCTACTTCGACCTGCACACGGTACTTGATGAGTGCGTACTCCGAAAAGTACTCCCGCAAATTTTCTGTTTGTTTGCCATATCTTCCGTCCACGGAAGAAATTGCAGTTAGTTGATTTAATTCCATAAATTTTGTTTTTTTTAATAATTTTTTTGCTTGGATTTGGTAATGAACAACATACATAATTTAATAAATAA
>CAZWFZ010000170.1:0-1804 GCA_964633455.1 uncultured Candidatus Peribacteria bacterium
GTATTGAGAATACTATCGATGCTGTTGAAGGTTCAAGATTCAGTTTTTTTTCCATACTTTCCATATGTTTTTAATTAATTTGTACATGTTTTTTGAGTAGATCCTGAATTTGGTTTTGCAGAGTTCGTAGCTCTGGATCATAGACTACTATGTTTGCTCTAATCATCAAAATTTGATGACGCTTGATAGTGATGATACCTTTCTTCCCAAACCAATGGTCGAAGATGAGATAGAGAGCAGTAAATCCAGACACTAGCGATATCACTATAGTCCCCCAATGCAGTACACCCCAAGCGGGAAAGACCATATTGAGATAGGATATTACTATGAGGCCTGTCAGGCCACCACACACGAACATCCATAATCCTTTGCTCCATTCTAGGTTGTTGAGTTTTTGAGCACGTAGCTCGTAATAATTTTTGTATGCATCGTTTATTTCTTCGATGCTTGTTTTTTTATTTTCCATGACAAGTTTTTTAAAGTTGTTTTGTTAATGTTCACGAATGAGTATTTTATAGATATTTTACTATAAATGTCAATAGTAGAATTTTATGACAACATGTAGGCAATTGTAGGCAAATAGCCGTATCTTTTCTTTTTCCCTAGGATGTTCACGGTGAATCACAGATCAGTGAAAAGCTGCTGTCGCTCAGGATCTCTTTTGAAGTTGAGCTGGAAGTATGCTTGGAGATGGAGTTTATGTATACCGTATTGGAGGAGGTTGCTGATGATGTCATTCAGTGCAGGGATAAGTTTGGTGTGCGTATAGGTTTCTTCGAGGATGATGATAGGGAGGTGCGTTGCTTGGAGCATGCTCAGCAGATGGAGGATTTGGACATCGGTCATATGGTGGAGCGTATATGCAATCAAGAGCGCATCAATGTTGTTTGTGTTCAGAACTTTTTGAAGAACATCATCTCATCAGACAACATATTGCGCAAGGTGTGCTTGGGGCGAAAGGAGATGTTGTATGTCGTACCCAATGATCTTGTATCCATACGCTTTTTGCAGATGCGACGCAAAAAGTCCATCTCCTGTGCCGATTTCGAGGAGGGTGCTGCCTTTGTTTATGACGGTATGTCGTTTGAAGAGGCTGAATCTTTGTTTCTCTTTTCGTTGGCGGAAGGACATGGGGGAGAGGGGGAATTAAAGAACCCTTTCCCCCCTGACAAGGGGGGATTATGGGGGGTTTTAAAAAAAGTGAAGAGAATCTATAATAAAACCCCCTCTCACTCCCCCTTGACAGGGGGAGGACCGTTTTATCTCGTAATGATGCGAGATTAATTACTATTAAAATTTGAATAACTCTGATCGCCGGTGGTTTCGTGAGCATCGGTGATGAAAGCGGGGAGCGCAATACCGACTTCACGTCAGGGAAGTTCTACTTCCAATCTATATCTGCCTGTTTCTTGTCAATTTGGTGTCAAAAAGATGTCAAATTCATATCTATGATGATCAAGAGGATTTCTGAATACATATCTGTGCTTTTGAATGCCAGCTTTGTCGGGGAGTTTTTTCGCAACATATTGGTCATAGAGTTCTGCTGAGATCACGTGTTCTTCTTCAATTCTTTGATCGTCTTGTCGTTTTTTGAGGGTGAGAAAATAGTAGTGATCCTCTGATCCCACCTTGTACATGTGACGCACTCTTGCTTCATCGAAATCTGGTCTGTTGAACAGATCCATAGGAAGGTAGTATTGCTCGATGAAAAATTGCGTTGGGTTGCAAGCGAGGAGTTGTTCTCTCTCGAAACTACGTACTTCAAATTGCCTTTCGTACTCGATAGCAGGAGAGCCGAGGAGTG
>CAZWFZ010000171.1:0-1790 GCA_964633455.1 uncultured Candidatus Peribacteria bacterium
TTACTTTCCTACCCACGAAATACGTCCTGCCAAAAAATCAATTAACTTCTCATCGTAGACCGTTTCTCCTTGAAACAAATCTGGTCAAAGTGAAGGATGTGGTTTGTCTGCTGTTTTTTGTTCTCGTTCACGTTGCTTACGTTTGCGGTAGGCCTGCTCTGCTTGTGGTTGCAGATCTTGAGGCAAAGGTTTGATGTTTTTGTGTCGATAATTGTAGCGAAAAAATAATTGCCACAGAATATCTTGTTCATAACGATGGGGATGCGCCTCGATCACACGCGTCACTGCTTCGGAGAAAGGGACACTCTTTTGCTTTTCGCGTTTCGGATAGTGCGGGAAAAGATCAGGTGCCGGTGGCTTTTGCTCTACCGTGGTAGGTGCATATATGGGCAACTGGGTGAGTGCATGATAAACTTCTTGCGTAGACATACCATGTTGTTGTATAGCACGAACACGATGGTATAAATCAGCACAATATGCACGTCCCTCTTTAGCTACATGACGATATTTGGTATTGAAGTATTCTTCTCGCTCATCAAGCTCTTGGGGAGAAAAAACACTTGCTCTTGGTTCACTTGCGAGACGCAAGACGTGTTGTCCACGGTGATGAATGAGTTGTCTTGCATGCTCTACCTCGCGTGGATCTATGTGTCGTTGATGAAGCGCATGACGCGTCAAGGCCAAAAAATCTCATCGCTCAGCAAATTTGATATGATCACGATACATTCGTGTAGCGAAGGTGCGAAGCCGTTCTTTCTCATTGGTCAGTGGGTATTTTTGGAGATAGCTTTCTCGTTTTTTTTGCACGGTTGAAAAATGGTATGATTTGCATTGTGTATGTCTCGTGGCGAGTTGCTCGTCCGTGATGGCAGGATGACGATGACGCATCAACTCATTTTCTCTCTCACGGAAAAGTTTGGTAACTCTTGTATGATAGGCACGTTGGATAGCTCTCTTTTGCTTGGCAATGGTGAGTTGTTCACCGGTCATCTGATCACGCATCTGGACTGCTTCTACGACGCTATGATCTACAAATACTATACCATGACGTGCATGGACAGCATCTTGGGGAATAAATTTCTCGTCCTGTTCCTGCAAAAATAATACAAACAAGGCATGTTGCGCATACGCCACGAAGTCATGTTTTGCAACTTCCCATAACTTGCCGCTAAAACGTTGATCATATACTCGCTCTGCTGCCTGTGTCGTGGCAGCGAGTTGTTGGTTTTGTTCTGCGTTTGCAAAGAGCCCATCCGTTGGTTGCTCCTGCAATATCTCTGCAACTTTTTTGGCAATCTCATTCCTCAACAATCCAACGACATGTTCAGCTTTTGGACGAAAAGGCGCCAACGCTAGGTGTGTTGGTCCAGGAGGAAGTGCGGTGGGAAGTGGTGTAAAAAAAGGTGGTTGCATCGGAAGATAATGTTGAAAATCGATATCTTTCTTATACATAAAAGTTATAAAATGTCAATCTCTCTCTTGGTTTTGTGGTACTTTTTTGTCTCTTCTTCGGTATCAACAGACACTTCTTACTTATACTAAGCCTACTTACTTATGCAAATCATCGCTCTCCTCCAAGACCCCGCCTATCCCAACAAAATAGTCCTCGAAAAACTCATCTGCGCCATCTGCGGTTGGGACAAAACTACCCTCTTCACTCACTATGATCGTGTGCTAAGTGAAGATGATTATAGCAAAATACAATCTGCCTACGAACAGGTAGAAATTCACAAACAACCCCTCGACTACGCCATCGGTTTTGTCACCTTTGACCATAAACAGTTCATCGT
>CAZWFZ010000172.1:0-834 GCA_964633455.1 uncultured Candidatus Peribacteria bacterium
TAGCTCCTATAATGTCAAAACTTTCAATACGTTTCCAATTATTTTTTATCAAAACATCTCTCGGAACTACAACTTCATAGTCTCTTGCTTCATCGAGCAAGTTCTGAGTACCTTTACTGTCGGACATTTTGTCTAAATCTGAAAAGTCTCGTTCAATTTCTTGCTGGGTCTGCTCACTTTGGTTTTGGATAATAGCAGTGATACTTTTGATTATTTTGTCATCTTTCTGCTTTTTTGGTGTCTTGTCGGTATTGCTTTTCGTGTGGATAAAATCATTGATACCATGACTACGAAAATACTGCTCGATGCAGGAATAATCATTTATGCTGTACAAGAAATCATTTCTTGTGTATTGTCGTGCCATAGTAATCGTAATTATCGTTATGAATAGCCATAATGATGTTGGGAGTATAGCATATTTGTCCACACTATGGAATTGCTTTTGTCAAAATATATAGTTCCCCCAAGGTGGGGGTACAAATTATTTTAATAAATGTTACACTCATAGAGTCCAACCATAGTGAGTGATTTTACGCATTAGCGACTGCTTTTTTGCTTACAACCAATTGTGAGTAGCAAGGGGCAGTCGAGGTTCCATAATTGGGGACCGCTTCTGCGTGTTACTCATTATGGTTGGACAGCTCGGCTGTCCCTTTTTATTTGGATAGACGAAGCATAGTACTGTCCACTATGTCTACAATAAATAAATTACAATTACAAAAAATTGAGAAAGCAAAGGGTCGCGCTATGCTCATATGGGCTGGCAAGAAACCTCTGGAGAGTATTGAGTATTATCCTGCTCAAGAAAAAGAAGTATACGGCGACAAAAACTCG
>CAZWFZ010000172.1:844-1298 GCA_964633455.1 uncultured Candidatus Peribacteria bacterium
TAATAAACTATTTTGGGGGGATAACCTTCAGGTTCTTGCGCACCTACTCAAGGAGTATCGTGGGAAGGTTGATTTGATATACATTGACCCTCCGTTTGATAGCAAAGCTGACTATGTTCGCAAAGTAAAAATCAAAGGCGAAAAAATTGAAGGAGAGGCTCAAAGCCTGTTCGAGGAAAAGCAATACGGAGACATCTGGGAGAAGGACGAGTATTTGCAATTTATGTACGAACGCCTTCTGGTCCTGAAAGAATTGCTTTCTGACAAGGGTTCAATGTATCTGCATTGTGATTGGCATAAAAACTCATATTTGAGATTGATAATGGATGAGGTTTTTGGTTTTCAAAATTTTAGAAATGAAATAAATTGGCAATATACTGGTAGCTTGCCTCCAAAGAATGACTTTGGCAGAAAACACGACACTATTTTGCGCTATTCAAAGACAGATAATTAT
>CAZWFZ010000172.1:1308-1774 GCA_964633455.1 uncultured Candidatus Peribacteria bacterium
CAATCCACAATTTACAGAATATAATGAGGCTACTTTAAGAAGATTTGACCAAGAAGACGAGCTTGGTCGCTTCAAAATAACTAATCGGGATGGGAAAAAATACAAAACTTACGCGAAAGAAGGAAAATATGTTGACGATAACTGGGATATACCAATAATGATGCAGACGTCAGGCGAGAACACAGATTATCCAACACAAAAACCAGAAGAATTATTAGAGCGTGTCATAAAAGTATCTTCAAACCAGAGTGATTTAGTATTCGATTGTTTCTGTGGTTCTGGCACAACGATGGCAGTGGCGCAAAAACTTGGTCGCCGATGGATTGGGTGCGATATAAATTTGGGAGCAATCCAGACCACTACAAAGCGACTCAACCAGATTATTGAAGAGCAAAAAGACGCGAGCGGCTTCAAGGTTCTGAATGTAAACGAATATACTGCGTTCAAAAATGAACTAGAAGCGAAA
>CAZWFZ010000173.1:0-1178 GCA_964633455.1 uncultured Candidatus Peribacteria bacterium
TCGCCTATATAAATCGAACATTATTCGAAACCTTCGGGTTTGATAACATGGCACACGCCGAGACGGAACAATACGTAAACTATAATAAAAAGAAGAAATAAATTTTATGACAAATTTTCCTTTCGTGTGTTATTGTTGAAGACGAATCCCGCAAACAAGTTGCGGGATAATTGTGTCAATCAAAAAAATTTGCTAACGCATTTTTTTTGAAGACACAAATAAAAAAGTGTCGAGGAATTCCCCGACACTTTACGCCATAATAGCGCTATTCACATTCGTTTTACTATATAAACTCTTTCTGCCTCCTCGCCCACTCATCAGCAGAGATGATGATACCATCTGCGTCCTGATATGCAAGATTGTGTTTTGCAAAGAGTCTTGGTGACTCGATACCGCAAGCTGCAGCAAGCATGTACGCATGTTTGCGCAGAGTGATAATATAATTTGCAACGCGGTACATTTTCTCCGCAATCACGAGACCATCCTGCAGTTTAGGGTCTTGCGTTGCTACACCGACGGGACAATGATTGGTATGGCATTTGAGTGCTTGAATGCAACCTAGTTGCATCATCAATCCACGGGCGATGTTCACACAATCCGCACCCAGGCACAATGCAATTGCTACCTGATCTGCGGTCAGTAATTTACCTGAAGCAAATATTTTTATCTGACTGCGTAAACCAAGACGCTTCAAAATCTCATCCAACATCACCAATGCGGGGAATATCGGTAAGCTCAAGCTGTCCGCCATATCCTGCGGAGCTGCTCCGCTTCCACCTTCAGTCCCATCTATGGCAATGTAACTAGGTAGTGCGCCCATCATTTCCAACTGCTCCAACATAAATTCTACCTCACGGGGCTGTCCCATGACAATTTTGATGCCCACAGGTTTACCACTCAACTTTTTGAGTTGGATAATGAAGTTACCCAGGTCGGTAGCATTGGAAATATGCGGATAGGCATTGGGACTTATGCAGTCCACTCCCATCAGTATTCCTCGGATTTTTGCAATGAAAGCAGTTATCTTCTCTTTGAGTAAGATACCACCCTTCACTTTTGCTCCCTGATGGAATTTAATTTCCGTGGCCACTATTTTTGAGTATTGGGCTATAATAGCTTGATATCTCTCAGGAGAGAAATTACCTTGCTCATCACGCACGCCGAACATCGCAGGACCG
>CAZWFZ010000173.1:1188-1460 GCA_964633455.1 uncultured Candidatus Peribacteria bacterium
CATGAAATGGTAGGGAGCCACGCCTCCTTCACCGGTGTTTACCCAAGAGTCGGCCAGCATCAGTCCATTGGATAATGTCTGTATCGCATGATCACCTAGTGAACCATAGCTCATGGCACTCATGCCGATGAAGCTTTTGGTAGACCAGGGTTGTGTCACCAAAGAGTCATCTTGACCGATACAAATAGCATCTTGGAGTAAGTAAGGTTTAATATCCACCTGATAGCGATTATCGTGACGCCACAAGAGGGATTCTTTTTCTACTTTGTAGG
>CAZWFZ010000173.1:1470-1756 GCA_964633455.1 uncultured Candidatus Peribacteria bacterium
CATAGGTAGGTATCACCTTGGTATTATCTACACGCAATTTTTTCTCGTCGAGACAGAACATTGCATTCCTCAGGAAGAAACCACCTTTCTCGAAATCACGTTGTGATCCGAAGCCAGTTATGTTCTCTAGATACTTACCAAGTTTGACTACCTGTTGATAGATATACCTAGAGAAAGGTTTCCCTTCGGTATTACTATCGGTAATGTATTGACGCATCTCAGGACCGAGATTCTCAAAAATGTAGCGCAACATTCCCAAGAACGGATACAGACGCAACACGGAGTG
>CAZWFZ010000174.1:0-1756 GCA_964633455.1 uncultured Candidatus Peribacteria bacterium
CAATGAGTATCGTCAGTACATCGAGAAAGACCCCGCACTCGAGCGTAGATTTCAACCTGTGCTGGTGAGTGAACCGACACAAGAAGATACGCTTGCGATTATGAGAGGGATCAAAGATCGTTATGAAACACATCATGGAGTGAAGATAGTAGATGATGCTGTCATCGCTGCGGTACAACTTAGTACCAAATATATTGTCGATCGTAAGTTGCCTGATAAAGCAATAGATTTGCTCGATGAAGCAGCAGCACGTGTCAAAATGGGTATTAGCACAGCACCAGAATCAGTCGTCTTGCTCGACAAACAAATCAGAACGCGTGAGGTAGAAAAACAAGCTCTCGCGATGGAGAAAAAAACTAAAAAAACATCTGAAAGAATTGAAGCGATAGAAAAAGAGTTGGTTGATTTGAAAGACCAATTACTTGTCGCGAAATCGGCGTGGGAGCATGATAGAAATCTATTGACGAAAGCCAAAGAGATCAAACGCGACATCCAACAACTCGAGCACGAAGCAACACGCGCGGAGCAACTCACTGACTACAACAAGGTAGCTGAAATTCGTCATGCAAAGATTCCTGCACTGCAAAAAGAAGCAGAGCAGTTGGAAAGCACACTTGAAGAAGCGAAACAAAGTGGGACCCTGGTAGTCAAGGATCGCGTAGACGCAGAAGACGTAGCAGCAATAGTGAGTAAATGGACGGGCATTCCTGTCAGTAAATTGGTAGAATCAGAAATGGAAAAATTATTACATCTCGAAACATTGTTGCATGAGCGTGTGATCGGACAAGAGAAAGCAATCTCTGCAGTGGCCACAGCTATCAGACGTGCGAGAGCAGGACTCCAAGATGGCGCACGCCCAATTGGTAGTTTCTTGTTCTTGTGACCAACGGGTGTAGGTAAAACAGAACTTGCAAAAGCATTAGCACAAATCATGTTCAACGATGAAAAGGCGATGATTCGTATCGATATGTCAGAGTATGGTGAGAGACATAGTGTGGCGAGATTGATTGGTTCACCACCAGGCTATGTGTGACATGACGAAGGTGGCCAATTGACGGAAGCACTGAGAAGAAGACCCTATACCATACTCTTGTTCGATGAAGTAGAGAAAGCGCATCCAGAGGTCTTCCATGTCTTCTTACAACTTTTGGATGAAGGACACATCACGGATAGCAAAGGAAGGACGGTCTCCGCAAAAAACGCCATTGTCATCATGACGTCAAATATTTGAGCAGAACATATTTTGGACTATCTCAAGACGCATCCAGAGGGAGATATAGATACAGCCCTCGAACAACGTCTCCAAACAGAACTTGCACATCATTTCAAACCGGAGCTACTCAATAGACTGGATGATATCATTATCTTCCACGGTCTCAACCAACAGATGTTGTCGCAAATTATCACCATCCAACTTGCGCGTATTGCTCAGATGCTCAAACAACAACATGATATCACCCTCACCCTCAGTCCAGCAGCTATCGACTTTCTCGCACGTGTGTGACGAGATCCTATCTACGGTGCAAGACCTCTCAAAAGAGCACTTCAGCGTTATGTCACAGATATGCTTGCTTTGGAGTTGCTTTCGGGTAGAGTTCAGCCAGGACAGCAACTGGTGATCCAACCTAGCGCAACAGGTCATACATTGGAGATCACGTCCTAGTTTTGTTCTTTCTCCTTCCTATGAATAACTACGCCTTCATCGATAATGAAAATGTGAATATCTCTGTCCAAAAACAGGGCTGGAAAATTGATC
>CAZWFZ010000175.1:0-1678 GCA_964633455.1 uncultured Candidatus Peribacteria bacterium
AGACAACAGATCGGAATGACTATTTTAAGGAGTGAAATCTATGAGTAGAAGAGCAAAATGATGCTTCTTATTTTTCTGAACCCATGGTGGCGGCTGACCTGCATCGTTATGTAGAGCAACTCCAACAGCCTGCTAAGGAGGGTGATCACGAGAAACATGAGAGAAATACTCTCAAAACAGCACTAGGCGACCTCATACAAGAACAAACGAGTAAAGCAAAGAAACAAGAGTTATTTACCTATCTTCGTAGCAAAACATCATTATTCAGTACGGATCAAACTATTCGTCCCCAACATCTAGATTTTTTCTATCACCTCTACAACCATTTTCCTCTCACGTGCAATCAGTTTGAAAAAGAAATGTACGCAGAAATCCCAGAACTCAAAAATCGAATGCAGATTCCTGTGGAAACTCATACGAAAGCGCAAAAAAAAGAGAGTGTAGCTACGTATCGCTATGATGATAAAAAACACTCATTCAACTCAATTCCTTCATTCTTGTACTGCCTTGCGACCAAGATAGACGCTGAGACGCTTCATGAGTTTGCCCTCCGCGTCGAGGATGATACACGGAATTTGCTAGGTCAAGAGCTACCGCATCTCAGTAAGATTTTCTCAGATGGTCCGACAAAAATGGGTCAGTGATCGATCAAAGCGATGCGTGTGATTTCAGATGAGCTACAAGAAACTTTTTTGCCCTACACTTGGCCAGCAGAAACCATTGCCTTTGCAACAAAATCAAACGGAAGGATAAAGTTGAGATCAGATGGCAAGTTTGATATGTATTTAGACAATGGAGAAATATTTCTCAAATGAGTACAAAGACTTACATCGACGGAAGAAACTAATCCCCAAAAAGGTATCATTCAAGGAACTCATAAAGATGAAGAGGGGGAAGAAGGCATTCCATGAATTACCTACATGAGCCCAGAAAGAGCAATGAAAGAAGCTAAAAAACAATGACTCTGTCTTCTCAAAGAAAGTGAGGTGGCCCAAAAAAGAAAAACATTTCTCACGCAACTTTGACCTACATGAAAAAAGCAAATACAAGCACTAGAAATACTCTTCTGAAAACAGTATTCAAGAGCATGGAGTCCCACACATAAAAAGTGGACGTACTCTGATAATTATACCATATTGGCATGTTCTGAAATATTATCAGACGGATGAGTTGAATTGATCCGATGGTGCAAATATTATCCTGGATGTATATATGATTGAAGAGTGGGTGAGTGGTGAGTGACAGACGACGGAAGTTATTATCCTTTCATAGCCTTCGAGGAGTGCTAATTTGGGCATTTGATTTCTCTGACATCACTCGTAGAGCCGTTGGCAAGGTAATGCTTGGATACTATATTTTTTTGACTTTTCTTGGTTCTGTCCCTATACTTATGTATGGATAAAACTCCCTCTTCAACACCCACGCCATCAGACGACTCTACGTTTTTCCAGGAGATGCAAGATGAACAATCAGTACTCGGGAAACAAGCACTAGAGGTTTTTCGCACAACCGAAAAATATGAGAAGGAATTACAGATGGATGAACAAGGAGCACATAAGAGTAGGCAACTTCTCGAGTCACTCACGACCTGAAAATCTTTTACCCAGCTCTATGATGAAGCAGTCAACGAACTAGAAAAACAGCGTTTACTTACCACCCAAATTTTCCAAACTATCAC
>CAZWFZ010000176.1:0-1675 GCA_964633455.1 uncultured Candidatus Peribacteria bacterium
CCAGACTCCAGATTGGTATCGGACGCATTTTTGCTGAGGAGAGAAACGAAATATTTATAAGGAGATATACTGAAGCTCACGACCGGGTCCCACTTGTGGGAGGGAGTGAGCTTTTTGATGTGCACAATAATAACTGAGTCATACGAAAGCACTGCGTCCGATGGGCTTTTTTTTGGTAACTTTTTTGAGCTCGTGCAAAAAAGTTACTCTACGAAGTAAAAACAATGTGTTAAAATGTTTCCTAGATCTTTATGCCCTTTAGGGTGCTTCTACTTCACCTTAGGATGACAAGCATTCTTCTACTGAAAATGTTTGCAATTGTGTTACAAATATATATAATTGTGTTACATTTAACTACTAATGTATTACAAATGGCTACAATTACTGCGAGAGTGGATGATAAACTCAAGGCACAACTTATACAAGCTGCAGATGAGCTCGGTATTTCTGTGAGTGCATTATTTTCTCTATGGGCGAAATCGTTAATCCGTACGGGTAAAGTAACCCTGCAATTGGATGATGATTTTGGCGTAGAGTACCATGACGTCAACGAACCCATGCAGGATGTTTTAGCACAAATGAAAAAGGTCATATGAAAGAATGGCTAAAAATATTTAAGAAATTACCCATTGGATACCAAAGACTTGTTGCTCAAGCCATTGAAGATATTTTGCGTGGACAACTCACTCATTTGGATATTGATGATATGGGAGATGGTAGAATGAGATGCAGGATAGGAAAGTATAGAATTATTTTTAGACGCACTGCTACTGGATACGAAGTGCTGAAACTCGGTGCTAGAGGTGATATCTATAAATAAACATTATAAACTCAAAAGTTGTGCTAGGGCTCTTTGTGTTTTTTTGATCATATACGTGAAGGGACGTTTGCCATTATCAAGCATGAGATGACTATGTTCCAGGGGGCTGAAGAGTCTTTTCTTGTTAGCGGTGTTCCATCAAAAATCTATGATATTACCTGATGATTGCATTTTAAAGTAGGTGTGAACAGTAGAAAAAAGCACTTCGCCATGGAGATGGAGGATCTCATGAGCCAGCTGTGTAAACAAGAGCGTGATATCTATACAATTTATTTTTTCTTGTGTCGAGAGAGTATTGAGATCTGATCATGTTTTGAGATAGTCGAGCGTTTTTCACATATGGACTTGTGGCATTTGCTTGGCTATGAAATAAGCGAGTAGTTCTGCCTCGGTATCATCTGTTACGTCTTTAGTTTTGATAAGGCGACTATTAGTTTCAGATGTCAGAAACGTAGACCATTGTTGTTTATAGGTTGCTACAGTAGATTGATCCAGCTTCTTGATTGCATACCCTCAAGGGAGAATATGAAAATGTGTCTCATTCTCTTTGAGTGTAAAAAATGGATATGCATCTAGATTAATTATTGCTTTTTCCATGTATACAGTATATTGCTCTGCAGAGGATTTGTCAAAAAATTACCTTGTATCTTAGACGAAAATCTAGTGGATAATAGGCCTTTAATTGATATACATCGTATATTTCTTTATCTTTCTGCGTGTCATGATCGTCACTCGTTTTGCACCGTCTCCTACAGGCTATCTCCACATCGGTGGAGTGAGAACCGCGTTGTATAGTTGGTTACTTGCCAAGCAACAGCATGGTAAATATTTGCTGAGGATCGAAGATACCGATCA
>CAZWFZ010000177.1:0-1675 GCA_964633455.1 uncultured Candidatus Peribacteria bacterium
GTTGAGATTGAAGCAATCGATAGTGATGGGAGTATCGGCAGAGAAACGTTGTTGGGTCAATGCAATTATTGGCTCGCACAGTTTGATATTGCAGATGAAGATTTGATTTCGGTGTCATATAGTGATTTACTCTTGGAAGCAGACGCATCTTCTGTATAACCCTTTTTTCAAATATCCTCATTCATGACCAAACAGCAAACCCACCTCATCTTCATAGATACCGAAACAACAGGACTGACAGCGAATGATCAGATTATACAGTTTGCAGGCATATACGGCGTATTCGATGGTAAGAAATTGCACGAAGAAGGCAGGATCAATCAGTATATCAACATCACTGCACCGATTAATTTCTGGGCTCAACGTGTGCATGGCATTAGCAAAAGTATGGTAGCGAGCTATCAGTATATCGACCACTATATCGATGATTTTTTGACACCGGTGCAACAAGCGCATCGCGTCATCGGTCACAACATCGCCTTCGACCTGCGCATGCTCCAGCAAGAATGTAATAGAATTGGCAAAGCCTGTGATCTCAGTACCGTCCCAACGTTTTGTACTATGCAAGATGCTCGTGCCCTCCTCGATATTCCTGGCAAAAGGAGACTCAAACTCAGCGCACTCTACGAACATCTGTTTGGCGATAGCTTTGCAAACGCCCACGATGCTATGGCCGATATCGAAGCAACGATGCATTGTTTCCTTGAGCTCGTCCAAAGAGGCAAAATTAGCCTTGCTTCACCTACTCCCTGACTCCTCACCAAACGTCCTCGTGCAAAAAAATCCGTAGCATAGTTTAGTATTTTCTAGCACCATGCGACACCTCTATATCCTCCAATGCGCAGACGGCACCTACTATACGGGCATGACACTTGACCTCGAACGTAGACTAACAGAACATAATGATAAAGATCTCGGCGCTAAGTATACAAAATCGCGTAGACCCGTCTCGCTCGTTTGGTCAAAAAGTGGGTTAACAAGAAATGAAGCCGCATCCGAAGAATATCGCATCAAACAATTACCGAGAGGGAAGAAGAAAGAAATGATTGAAGGAAGTTCATTCTTATATGAATAGCCACAATACCTCCTCTGTACACATTGCACAAACCAGACAAGATGCTCTTTGGTTTGCAAAATCACTAAGCACTCATATACATGCAGTGTTTTTTTAATTTTATTCTTCCTTTTTCTCATGTCACACAAAACTATGAAAATTATTTTCTGGGTTACAACGCTGTTGCTATTTCTCATGACCTTTCCTAGCGCCTTTATGATCACCAACCCTGCTACCAAAGAAGCGATGCTACATCTATGAGTAGGTGCTGATTGGTTTATTTGGACGCTCGAGATTGGTAAAACAATTGGTGCGCTCATTCTCATCCTGCCACAGATCAAAGGAAGAATCAAAGAGTGGGTCTATGCAGCATTTGGTATCGACTTCATCGCAGCGTTTATCGCAATTCTTAGCGTAGATGGTTTCGGCAAGGCATGGTTTGTGTTGGTCTTTATTGCGTTGTTGTTGGTATCTTATACGACTTATACCAAGCTCAACCCACACAAAACACCGCTCTACTAAAAATAGCTCATGTAATTGGCGCTTTTAATTAACTGTTAGTATAGGTATGCATAAAATTACGTTTATCACCGGAAATCAAAGCAAAGCCGATTATTTATC
>CAZWFZ010000178.1:0-275 GCA_964633455.1 uncultured Candidatus Peribacteria bacterium
AAGATTGGAAGTGAGAAAAGCAAACTACTTTGCACTACTCCTAAAAATCATATCGCTACAAATTAATCAAGACACGATTAAAACTGGAATGTCTTTTTTGTTTGAGGACTCGCACTCCTCAATCATGGCGTACGACATTGCATGTTTAGGGAGGTTGGCATACAAAGAACATTCTGAATTATGTTATCATTTATTTGCAATGCTTCTCAAAGAACGCTTCTTTGAGCTCATAAAAAAGAGTCTTGTACCACAAGCGTCTCCTGCAGAAACCTTTC
>CAZWFZ010000178.1:285-1663 GCA_964633455.1 uncultured Candidatus Peribacteria bacterium
ACGTTATCGTGAGGAACTGAAAGACTGCAAACTTGAAGACTTTGCCATAGACTCAACACAACGTGACATCCTCAGCGCAAGTGTGAGCAAACTAAGTAGGGATGGAGCTTTTAACAAGGTAACAGCCCAGAAGTTAGTGGATCAAGGAATTACCACAGGTTTGGAGCTTTTCAAGACCAATCGGGATTGGATAAGGGAAAATTGTAATTTGTACGAAAAAGAGCTACAACAGATCCACGAGCTCTTTTTTAATGCAGGGCTTCGTATATCATTAATTGTTAAGAAAAGTAGAATCATAAATGCAACAAAGGATTTCTTGAAGACACCTATTACTGCCTTGGGCCTTCCTGTTCGACTGACCGGTGCAATCAATACATACAACGATCGTCGACCCTTTGAGGAACAATATCTCACTGCTGAAGATATCTATCGTACCAGTACGAAAGAGTTTATCAAACTCAGAAATATTGGGAAAAAGCAGATTCGAGAAATTAGTGAGTTGTTTGCCAAGCATGACCTCTTTTGGTCATAATGAAATAGTGGGTATTCCCCACCAACCTCCCGGAACTCCGGGAGTTTTTTTTAATTGTTCCCCGTCATTGCGAGACCCGCAGAATTGCGGGGCGTGGCAATCCATTTTCCTTGCTTGTGTCACATCCTTCCTGAGATCCTTCACTTCACCTTTGGTTCGTTCAGGATGACAATTGCTCTTTCTGGAGTCTGGTTTCTAGAGTCTTAATTCTTAACTCCTGTTTCTTTCACCATATACGTCCCCTCCAATACATATCCTAGTTTTTCATAATAGCCTCTCACACCGATACCAGAAATTACTGATAATCTTTTGTATCCTCTGACACCTGCAATCGCGAGCGCGAGTTCCATGAGTTGCGTACCGATGCCTTTGTGTTGTGCCTTGTTGGTGGTATCTTCGTGCGAAGTAAACAAGAGCGACTGCACCGTTCCATAGACATGCAACTCTCTAATCAACGCAGTACCTGCTCACAAACCTGGTTCGTCCAACGTCGTGCCTACATCAGGCAACAACAATCTTGCAAACCCATACAAATATCAAAGTGTATCTTCTACCGCCAAAAATAATTCTTCTCCATTGGAGGAACGGTAACGTCTCACAACGAGCTGCTCCCTCTCCCTTTGGGACCCCGGTACCCCTTGTGGGTGGAGGGCTGTACCCTGAAGGGTATAAAGGGTGAGGGTATTACCCAACGTCGTCTCCTTTTTCACATGTCTCATCTCTCTACATCTCGTACACAAACAGACAAACTCTCTGGGACTTTTCGTATCTCCCTCAGCACCGAAGATAAGTGTCTCGAAAGAACTATCTGCATCATAGGCAAGTCATCACGTAGTGACCGTCGGC
>CAZWFZ010000179.1:0-1651 GCA_964633455.1 uncultured Candidatus Peribacteria bacterium
GCGAGCGTACGATAAATACGCTTAGCGGTCTTTTGGGTATATACTTGTGAAGGAAGCGGGAACTGATCACAGACATCCAACAGAGAATGCTGTCCAGCAGGTATCTGCGGCTGAAATAGTTCATTATCATCATCTTGGGATATTCCAGCTGATCCGCCTTCGCGCAAATCCATATATTTTCCTTAATAAATAGTTTTTTATATTTATATTTTATATTTTGTCAATACCTGTATTGGGGAGGTGAATTTTGTGCAAATATTTGACAAATCATCAAATTTATGTATAGTCAAATGTTTCTCTTTATTACATGACAGATGCACATGCAACCAACTGAATACACTGATAGCTATCTCGAAGGTCTCAGACTGAGATTCCCAGAGTTCGCTACGGTAACGAAACAAGAACTTATTACTGCTCTGCAAGCAAATAACAATAGAGAACAAGGTTCCTACGAGTTTTTCATAAAGGACGCATTAGATGCTGCAAATCAAGAAGTATCTCTCAACTATCCCGATGAGTCCTTGTTTAGCTATTTGTTTGAAGAACTTCCTGAAGAGGAGGCTTCTAGGATACAACAAGGTATCGTGCATGTGGTGACTTGATCAGGAGCTTGAGACTTAGTGCTAGGAGCATGGACGGGTCCTAAATCACAAGATCGAGCAACAACGATCTGACATCCAACATTCGTTGATGACCATACCTTTATACAAACAGGGAAAGAACCTTATTTCACTAGATGAGACGAGAATAAGTACGTAGTTACTTTGTCTATCAAAAGGACCTGAGCAGAGGATGTTTATTGAAGGAAAATGTATACAATTGCACCACAACTCATACAAGTTCCTGATAAGTGAGCAATGATCATGGATGGCATGCTCTTCAAAAAAGATCTCAATGTTGCAGAGTTCAAAGAAAATTTCGCAAAGTGCGATAAACCAGACAATCAAAATTAAATTCTCTCCATCCTTTCTAGCAACTCTTGTTGATACGCTTCAAATAACTCTGGTTGCGTGACTTCCAAAAAGAGATCACCCTCATGAGGATCAGGATGTTCGAAATGAGCTATCATCTTTTCTAGATTATGTATAAATGACTTCCCATAGAGTGCTTCATTTTTGTGTAATCCCGCCTGTGATGCCCTTTGAAAAATTATGTCACGATCTATATTGAAATAGATGAGAGCTATCTTAGCTCCTTGTGCTCTAGCATATGCACCCAACGCTTGTCTCTGTTGCTTATACATATTGCAGGAGGCATGAATGACACTCACCTGATTGGTGAGTGAATATGCTATCATCTGTCTAATGAAAAATCTTTTCATATTATCCTTATACACATTTTCTGTGTCAAAAGTACGAAGTTCCTTAGTTGCCTCATACAAATCAGCATAGTGCTTCTCAGCAAAAAGACGTCGTTCATCGTTATCAAGTACAATACTCGGTGACAGTTGCTTCTGCAACGCACGCCCAAAGGTTGTTTTTCACGAATGGTTCAGTCCACAGGTTTGGATGTATCGAGATTGCATCAGGTAGGTATGTATAAAGTACTAGTCCATATCTATACGCACCACCCCCATTTTATCCTGTCCTCGAAGATACGCGGAATATTTTTCAAGAGCTGGCGCTGTCTGGGGAAGCGCAATTTCAGGCTG
>CAZWFZ010000180.1:0-1650 GCA_964633455.1 uncultured Candidatus Peribacteria bacterium
TAGGGAGATAGATTTCACAGAAAATATCAAAGTAGTATTTGAGGAGCGTTTGAAGCGAGGATATGTTACTGATGCAGCAGAAATTCAAAAAGAGTTATGAGAAGGGATAGATTTCACAGAAAACGTCAAAGTAGGATTTGAGGAGTGTTTGAAGAAATGAGAGGTTACAAATGCAAAAGAAATTCAAAAAGAGTTATGAGAAGGGATAGATTTCACAGAAAATATGAAAATAGCGTTTGAGGAGTGTTTGAAGTGAGGAAATGTTACTTATGCAGCAGCAATTAAAAAAGAGTTATGAGCAGGGATAGATCTCATAGATCTCTGTCACGCGTATGCTGAGCATATCAAAGCAGTATTTGAGGAGTGTTTGAAGAGATGGGAAGTTACTAATGCAGCAGAAATTAAAAAAGAGGTATGAGAAGGGATAGATTTCACAGAAAATATCAAAGTAGTATTTGAGGAGTGTTTGAAGAAATGAAAGGTCACTGATGCAAAAGAAATTAAAGAAAAGTTATGAGAAGGGATAGATTTCACAACTACGATACAGGATGTGTTTTCGACCGTGTACGCAGATAGTTCGTTTCATTACTCATATACTTGAAATTTTTGTACACTTTTGGATACAGTGCATAACGATTTTGGAATAGGCATTGATTTTACGGAGCAATCATTACAAGGTATGCAAAAAAATATAGATCAAAACTATCGGGAGCTACTTATGAGACCAGTTGTCTATGGTATTGTAACATTTGAGCAATGTGCTGAGATGATCGTGGAAGCATGCTTACAATTAGAATCAACGGATGCAGGAGTCGATACAATATCTAGTTTAGCAAACTTCTTTTTGTTAGATGATATCTTAGAATCACCTCCTTTTACACCAGGACAAAAAACACAGCTCAAGGAGCGTGTATTGGCAATTTTGCGTACCAAGCCGGAGGTAGTAGAAGGACTCCTGCTCATTGTGTTAACCAATTTAGGTAGTGACGGCTGGAACGATTCGTTGCATTGTTTGAGCTCGCTTCTCCTCTTTTGTAAAGATATTGATTTTCAACAAACGGTACATTGTAAATCATTTGAAGAACAACTCAAGCATCTTTTGGCAACGCAGTACTTGGATGGAAATATGCATCGACAAAATTACAAGCCGACATTCGATTTACTTGCTACATACGGACTAAATTTTTCAAGTCGAACTTTGGATCAATTTACCCACGCATTGGCTGTACATGATTATACAGGGGCTAAAAAATACAAAATATTTGGTGAAATATTGACACCACCAGTTGATTTTGATGCGTGTATGCTCACTTTTCTTGCTTCTAGTCAAGATGATGTGACTCAGAAGATGCAGCTATGTAAAATATGATCAGAAACTGTCTGGAACAAACGAAGTCAAGCCAATAGAGCAGAATTGGTTGCTACATATATAGATACAGCCCCTCATCAAAAAAAAATCCACCTCATGCTCAAGACATATCTTGGAGTGAATTATCTCTGGAAGACTATTCTTTCACCTATTACCTTTTGGGATAATGTACATGATCATCTGATTTTTGCTGACAAAATACATGCACAACTTGGTGAGAAGGCAACACGCTTATGTGACTTGGTCTTGAAACATATCTTGCATCAGAAGAAATGGACATT
>CAZWFZ010000181.1:0-518 GCA_964633455.1 uncultured Candidatus Peribacteria bacterium
TTCATTTGGTCACCATCAAAAACAATTCTACTTCTAACCAAAGTAAAATCCTTACCATAGCCGGGCAGCCTTCTTAGTTCCATTTCATGGAGTCCTATATAGACTTCCCAAGGGTCTTCAGGAACTTCTAGCCTAGATTTACCAAATCTTAGTTTATCAAACCACGTTATAGACCCTCTATTTTCTCGTACTTTAGCTGCTCTATATCTTTTTTTAGCATTATCACTCACGGGGAGAGTTATTTTTTGTGATTCGAGAAGAGCTCGTAGCTGATCATAACTTAAGACCGATTGTTCTTGAACTTCAGGAGTAGTATCGATTGCTCCTGATGCTCTATATCCTTCTCCCCCCTTGTTAGGAGAAGTAACGTGATCCAAGCCTTCTAGAATAGATCTGACATTGGCTTTGAGCGCTGCAACCCCTTGAGCAACTGCCTCTCTTACAGCAGGATCTGGATGATTTATGGTAGCTGCAAGCTTTTGCCAATCTGTCTCTTGTATAAGTTTAAATTTTGCTTG
>CAZWFZ010000181.1:528-1640 GCA_964633455.1 uncultured Candidatus Peribacteria bacterium
TAAAGTTTGTAACTCCCTCAAATCTTGGTTTTGATTTCCCTCTGGTTTTGATGGTCTATCTGAAGTCGTATGAATATGTTAAATCTTAGTATTTTATCATATTTAATAGGCTTTTCACAAAACTATAATGAGAGTGTTGAATTAAAAGGATTGCATAAAAAACAAAAAATGATCGCGGAGCGATCACGTTTTGTGGCAAAATATGTTTAGCAACAAACATTTAACCACAAGCATGCTATGACAAAACATTTCAAAAAAACAGGGGAAAATCTATTTTGCCAGGATTATGTGATTGAAGGAGCATTGGCTCATTCTAATCAATTCCTTAAAAAACTTGATGTCGAAGTCAATTTTGAGCAATTGTGGCATGAGAAACTTCTGCAAACATACAAGGGCGGAGCAGAAATCGGGCAACCCCCATATCGTCCGGCCCAAGTCTTGAAAATGTTATTTTTAGCATATCTTTTTGGCACATCAGAACGTGAGATTGAGAGAATCATCAACGACAGTATTTCCATGAAAGCATTTTTGCATATTTCCCTTGATGAAGCTGCTCCAGATCACAGCACTCTCACAAAATTCAAGAATCGTATCCTAAGTTTTGATGAACGAAACGCCACAAATCTTCTCAAAGAGTTTTTTGATGAAATAATTAATTTGGCACAGAAACGTGGCGTTGATCTTGGTTTCACGCAGAGTATTGATTCAACTCATACGATTGCCAACGTGAATAATGCCAAAGAACGAGAACGAACAAAAAAGATTTCAGAAGGAGGGAAAGGGCAGAAACCGTGTGATCCTGATGCGAAATATGGAGTTAAAAAGACGAAGAAAGTGAAAACAACGAAAGGACAAAAAGTGGAAATAAGTGAAGGATATGTGGGATACAAATCACATCTTTCGGTGAGTGCACTAACAAATCTGATCACCTCGTATTTTGTGACGACAATGGCGGTATATGATGGTCACTTTTTTGAGCGGCTCATGAGGGATGATCTGAAAAAGGGAGTAGCAAAACGAGGAAAAACGACCTATACAGCCGATCGCGGATATGATGACGGAGAGAACCATGTGTGGCTTGAGACAGAACAATTGAAAGACGCTATTTGTTT
>CAZWFZ010000182.1:0-1622 GCA_964633455.1 uncultured Candidatus Peribacteria bacterium
ATAGAGAACAACTAGCATCAGAGAAGTAAACGATATTTTTTGGTATTTCACTTGCATATCAACAAAAAAATAGCCATATGAAGATGATTTTGTTTCATTGTTTCTGCTATGAAGAAAAACATCTACATGATCCTCGTTATAATCCTTTGGATTATGCTCAGCTATGTGGCGCACGTGATTTGGTTGGCTAAGTTTGGCCAATGGATGTTGCCTCAGACACCAGCTTGGATGTGGTGTGGTGAGTTGCCTGTGTGGGCACAACTCTCGGTGATCATTACCTGAGTCATTTTTGGCTACGCGGTAGGGACTCGTCGATGGCAGATAGTGTATATCGAAAAGAGACATTGGCGTGATTGTTTGAACAAAGCAAAGAAATAGCACATATCTTATAATAAACATGTAATATATTGACTTGATTTATTAATATCAATAAATATATATTTTCGAGTTGCTCGAAATATTTTATATGTTTTCTGTGTGACTCATGAATCAAGAATTTCCTAGGTTTCAGCAATTAGGAGACATTATTGACACATACTTGAATGATAGTAATCAGGGCAGAGTTTTTGCCATTGAAGACTTTCGTAAGGAGTTGTTCACCATTTTTGAGGAAGGTTTGCAAGTGAATTGGGTGTATGAACAAGTACCACCTCTTGTGCTGATGGTACAACATGTGAGAGAAAAATCTCATATGCCAAGAAATGACTATGTTGTAGCACTCACGAATACGTATGTGCAGACGTTGAGAGCTTGTTTGTTGCGCAATGAGAAATCTCATAGTTCTCCTCTCTCGCAAACTAATACACAATGCACTACTCCCCAAGTGACTACCCCTGATGTTATGGTGCTTTTGGATAATGAACTCGAGCCTATGGTACATCCAGCTAAAAAATTGGTGGCAAGTAGTCAAAAAATAGCAACGAAAAAAGGAGTATCACAACCGACATCCACAATTGATCACCCTACTGACTCCTCTATCCTGACTGCCCATAATGAAGAGGAAGATAGCAAAGTACCTGTACAAAATCAGGCAGATATGCAGCACATACAATCTCTCTACAACACACATAGAGCTAGATTATTACCTACGGTCATGTGGTCGCAAGTGGATACACAAGATAAAGTGCAAGAAATAATGACAGCATATTTGGAAGAGCTCAATTACCTACAGAGTGTTGTAGACGTCATGAAGAAGAGTACCATACCTCAGCTTGTGGGGTATTTACAAAAATTACGTACCTACCAAGAAGAGATCGAGGAAGTTAGTCAGTGGATTAAGAAGCAAAAACCTATTGCTTTTAGAGCAGACGAACAGACTCCTTCGCAAAGATTTGCCAGAAAAAGTATTCAAAGAATCAGAGTAGGTATTGATGCGATGTTGGTAAGTTTGCTCCCTGCGTAGGGAGAGTTGAAAAGAAAAAAAAGGGCTTCGCGAATCGCGAAGCCCTTAGCAAAAATCATCATCATCAATACTTTATTTTTTGCCGTTGCCATTTCCATTGCCATTACCATTTGCGTTGATGACAAATCCCATGGGTTGCCTTGTGATGCCGGATTCTGTTTGCAGCTCCCGAATGAAATTCCTTTCTTCGGGGATCTCAAATAAACCTGCCAAGTCCTTC
>CAZWFZ010000183.1:0-1604 GCA_964633455.1 uncultured Candidatus Peribacteria bacterium
ATGATTTTGAGCGTTTTATCTTCAAAAGTGAAACGCAAAGAATTGAACAACTCATCACTGCAAAACAAAAAGAAACTTTTGATTATGCGTTTATCGATAGGACCACCCTCGACTGTTTTATCTATTCGTACTGGAATCTTGTACATGGCGATCTAGAAGTAATAGATTATACCCACGGATCAACTAACCTCTTGGCACAAAGCAAAGAGATATACGACCACGTGGTATTCTTCACCACGCCTATCAAAAAAGACAGCAGATTTGATATCTACAACAACGAACACATCAATGCTATTTTTCAACACTCCATACACTCATTGTACAAAGAAAAAGTAATCACCTATACCAACAATATGTTCTTCCAAGATAATCTAGAAAATACAGTACTTGGTGATATCATGTTGTCATAAAGCATCCGTCTTGCAATGGCAGGTGAAATGAGTATTTTGCGACCATGACTTCGCTCAACATACCGCAAATTTCACTTCCTCCTATCCGTGTACCGATAGGGGAAAAGATAACCTATGACGACCTACTGAGTTGTCAGAAATTTTTCCCGTGCGGAAGCGTGAATGATCTCAAAGCATTCATCAAAAAACAACTCCTCAAGCCACTGAAACATGGTACACCTTTTGATGTGCCACATCTTTTGTCGATTACCTCAGGATACATTATTCCGTTCAATCAAAAGGGAAATATCGTTTTCACCCATTCAGAGCCCTATCAATCCCCCAAAGCAATTGGGTGAAAAGGTAGTGAAACAGCGACCGTTCTGCTCCTTGCAGATAGTTTGGTAGACAAGAAACTACCAAAGTGAATACCAAAAGAAGTTAGTAAAGCCAAAGATCTTGAAACGCTCGTAGGGTATCTCCATGACTGTGATCCAGAGGTACTTGCGAAGCGATGGAACTTAGATAAGCTAAGTGTTCAACGTGACATCAATAAAGTCCTGAGTATTTGGGACGAAACCGTCTTTATCAAAGACAAAAAACATATCACCCTCCCCAAAAAAGATCATATCACTCCCCAAGATATTCTCGACTTCACACGGGAAAATCACCAGACCAGTATGCAAAGAGAAGCAGCAGAAGAGACAGGTTGTGAAGTCATCCGAAGTGAGCCCTATCTCCATATGATCGAAGAGAAAAAGACGACGCAAGGAAATCCCTATCACAAAGACCGTCAGTATTTCGTATGATCACTCAGTGAGAAAAAATGGGATAGAAAACCTTCTCCCTCTGAGGCGATGCAACACACCAAACTCATGCGTAATATTCCTCAACATCAAGTAATTGCGCTCCAACGTGACTGCCTCATGCAAAAGTTTGCAAGCATTCCCTGGACATGAGCTGAAGGACTCGCACAAAAAAAACTCTCTACTACCCTGGCCAACTATATCGCTAATTATGCACTAGAGCTTTTGATAGAGCTAGGCGCTATTGATAAAGCACAACTCATCACCTACACACAGTCACAAGAGAAAACAGCATTGAGAGCATAAAAGCATTTTTGTTATATAGACATATTATATAATATATGTGATATATGTATTATATTGCAATTTTATGATATAATCATATAGACAAGCTCTTAATAAGCATCTA
>CAZWFZ010000184.1:0-558 GCA_964633455.1 uncultured Candidatus Peribacteria bacterium
TAAGGATGAAGATGTTATCGCTTATACCCTACATGCAGATACGACAAATCCAGACAATATTAGAGAAATAATCACCCCTTCATTTACCGAACAAGAGCGAAATGGATTTCATCAAGCAGTAAACTTTACAGGGTATGATGGTAAGTTCTGTTATGATGTTTGAAATATTCAGTGAGCATTTATTGTAGCTAGCCTTCATTGATGTGAAATAGGACAAGCATGAGGCTTTGGGAGAATTCTTAAAAAACAATGAAATGTATTCACAAAAGTGTTTGAGTGACAGGACTTTCAAATGATAACCTGTGAAGATGTAATCAAATATAGTATCCCTGCTGAAATTTTTGACCTTGGTGGTATGGCTACTTGTGTGGACAAAGACGGAAAGGATATGAAAATTAGCGAGTTAAGTTCTTAGTAATCGTAGATCAAATAGTTTACAAGCAATAATCAAAGAAGAGTACTATTCGTACTCTTTTTTTAGTCTTGAAAAGAACACGCAAGCAAACATACTCTCCTTGATTTACTCTCTACTACCCACATGCGTTATCTTATTCTCCT
>CAZWFZ010000184.1:568-1567 GCA_964633455.1 uncultured Candidatus Peribacteria bacterium
GGTATAATGAATTATCTGGGACAACAGGGATTTTTTGGGAGTCGTTCGTTACAAGATGTAGCTAGCGCCTCTGGCTCAATAGCAACACCTGCAGGACGGACGTTTAGCATTTGGGGAGTAATCTATCTTGGGATAGTTGCCTTCATCATCTATCAATTTTCAGCACACAAAAAACAGGATGCTATTCTCAAAAAAATCAGACCATATGTTTTGATCAATCTCATAGGCAATGGTTTGTGGTATGCATTCTCCACTATAGACAACTATATTTGGGTCAGTGCACTTGTTATTGTCATCATGCGGTATAGTCTATTCGTAGTTAATCAACTACTCGTCAAGTATGAGAAAAATAAACGGGATCTTCGATGTGTTGTCCTTCCCATGAGTATTTATGCAAGCTGGTTGACTATTGCTACTCCGCTCAACATTGCTTGAGCAATAAGTGATCTGTGAGGCACACGAGCAGTCACTTCGCTGATTGCTGTGCTTTTTTGGATAGCACTGACCTACGGCACTACACTCTACATTACCCAAAAGATACATCGTATTAGTTTCTTGGCGGTCACCATCTGGGCATTAGCTGGCGTGATGGTAGCAAGAGAGTTTGATGCTCCCATCATTTTCTGGACCGCAGGAGGACTTATGTTGTTGACACTCATTATCATTGCTTACAACCGCAAGAGTTTACGTTGGTAAGCCATTTTCATCTACAAAAAAACCCGCTTTAAGCGGGTAAACTCATGGGAATCCCATGAAATTATTCTTGTGGTGGATTGTAGAAGTTCTCCCAGTAGTCATACTTGTCCTTGGTGATCCTCCGTATATCAGCACATGTGTTGGCATTAGTAACGCCTGCTGTCTTTGCAACGAAAAAATCAAACTCCTGGTCCATGTGAGGCGGAAAGCCTGATGTAGAAAGAATATATCTTCCCAATCGAATTGCTCCTCCAAAATGTTTCAGGTCAATGTCTTCAGTATCGAAGCTTGTAATCAGATTAT
>CAZWFZ010000185.1:0-1545 GCA_964633455.1 uncultured Candidatus Peribacteria bacterium
GGTAATAACAGATAAGGAGATACTGCATGGACTCACCAACTTCTTAGGTGAGTTGCAGTATAATTGAAGCACCAAAAAAAACAAGATAAAAAAAAGCGCCCTACGGACGCTTTCTTCGTTATGTGCAAATTGCTTATATCATTTCTGCTTTAACCTCGGTGATCAAGTCCTTGATCTTGCCTTCAATTTCATCAGAGAGCGCTTTTTCAGAAGCGATTTGATCAGCAAGTGCTTTTCGATTGGTATCAAGTTTATCATACACAAGCGACTCAAATTGTGCAATTTGGGTAACTGCAAGACTATCTAAGTGGTTCTTAACACCCGCATAAATCACTACTACTTGCTTGTTGAATGGCAATGGACTATTGACGTTTTGTTTGAGCAACTCGACGAGTCTCTTTCCTCTTTCAAGGACTTTTTGTGTACTTTCATCCAAGTCAGACGCAAATTGAGCAAATGCAGCGAGTTCTCTGAAGTTAGCTAACATGAGCTTCAACGTTCCTGCAACTTTTTTCATAATCTTGGTCTGCGCAGATCCACCTACTCTCGAGACAGAAAGACCTACGTTGATCGCTGGTCTAATACCTGCGTTGAATAAGTCAGTCTCCAAGAAAATCTGACCATCAGTAATAGAAATCACGTTGGTAGGAATATATGCAGAAACATCTCCTGCCTGCGTCTCAATGATTGGCAATGCAGTCAATGAACCAGTTTTTCCTTTGACCTTACCACCGGTAATTTGCTCGACATACTCTGCACTCACTCTCGCTGCTCTCTCGAGTAATTTCGAGTGCACATAAAATACATCACCAGGATAGGCCTCACGTCCAGGTGGTCTTCTCAGCAAGAGAGAAACTTCTCTGTAGGCGACCGCATGCTTGGATAAATCATCATAGATGATCAACGCATCTTCACCATTGTTCATAAAATATTCACCCAACGTACAACCGATATATGGTGCCAAGAATTGCATCACCGCAGGATCAGAAGCAGCTGAAGAAACCACAATCGTATAGTCCATAGCACCTGCCTGAGTCAATGTCTCTACAATTCTACGTACCTTGGATTCTTTCTGACCGATAGCTACATAGATACACGTCATGTTTTGATCTTTTTGATTGAGGATAGTATCTATAGCTACAGCAGTTTTGCCTGTTTGTCTATCTCAAATAATCAACTCTCTTTGTCCTCTTCCAATAGGCACCATACTATCGATAGCTTTGATACCCGTCTGCAAAGGCTGATCTACTGACTGTCTCGCAATCACACCAGGCGCAACGATTTCTACGGGTGCATACTCTTTACCTTCAATGGCGCCTTTGCCATCAATTGCCTCACCCAGTCCATCCACCACACGACCAATATATTGTCTCCCTACAGGAATTGAAAAAATGATGCCCGTCAATTGAACGGTATCTCCTTGTTTGATTGATCTCATATCACCCAAAATGAGTACTCCTACAGCAAACTCTGTGAGGTCGAGTACCAATCCTTTTACTCCGCTAGAAAATTGAACGATTTCGCTAAATTTCACGTCTGAAAGAC
>CAZWFZ010000186.1:0-1531 GCA_964633455.1 uncultured Candidatus Peribacteria bacterium
ATCAGGTGATTGTATCATCAGGAAGTACATGGAACAGCTCGATTATGTTGACGAGCAAAAGCTACTTCCCAGAGGCCTCTAAGTTCCTCTCTCGCAAGTCACCCACAGGCAAAAATCCTCCACTGACAGATATAGAAAAGTTGGAGGTTATCGCCCCGATAAGTAAATACTATACGGGATATTAAAAAGAATGCTATAAGGGCGGTGCATGCACCGCCCTTTTTTTCTTCATTATTTTTTATCCTACCTGCTGCAACACACGTTCGTCGACTTGCTGGAGTAGCGTTGCAATCTCTTCTTTATTTTGTAACTGATTGAGCAACGTTTTGTCATAAAACTCTCCCTTGTACGCACCGATCATATTACCAATTATGGATGCTTGGGTATCCGTATCTTCACCGATGCGGATAGTATCGAGGAGTCCGTCTCGGTTTTGTTTTTGGAGGAAGGTGCTATAGACATAACCGAACGTAGAACCGACATGGAAACCATATTTAGCGTCTTTGTTTTCACCCTTGAGGGTGTAGGTATCGAGTATTTGCTCGAGCGAGTAAGGTTGGTTTGCTTTGAGTGCAATATATTGCTCGTGGAGTTTTTTGATAATTTCTGATACGGGATAGCTACTATCAGCATCTCGTAGTCATTCGAGGTAGAGTTTATTTTTCTCATATGCTTGAGCAATTACATACATATGAGGGAGAATTGCGTCTCGATTTAGTGGTTGTAGAGAGTCTTGTTTGAGGAGATGGAGTAGAAAACGATTATGTAACACAGCGGTGAGTCTGGCAACGGGTGTGAGATGCGTACATTGTGCTATGGCATCTATCTTTTTGTCCATGACTTCGGGTGCATGCGGATGGAGATATGCATCGAGTGCATAGGGGAATTGTTTCATCATGACTCCGTTGCCTCGACTGAATTGTCATGCCTCGAGAGGATTCCTTCACGAGTCCATTTCACTGAGTGATTTTAGTGTCCCTTTACCAAATCACATTTTACCAAATCTTTTGAGAAATATATTGTGTTGACTGAAGAGATCTTCTATTTCTATCTGCCCTTTGTTGATCAATGATTGCATACCAGCCAGTGTCAGTACGGTATCATCTGAGATATAGCCTCATTGTTCAATATCACCCGCAAACTCTCCTTTATCAAAACTTCTTTTGACGTGACCGTGCAATTTGATCGGATGAAAAGGAGTCTCCACGAGATCTGCGGAGATATCTTTCATTTTTTGGATTTCAAAAGGTAAGCCAATCGCATCTCACAGGGTGCCTCATCGAACGGCGGCGTGAGTTTTTTGTTGGATGGTGTTCATAAGTAGAATTAAGAGTTAAGAAATAAGAATTGAGCCTTACGTCATCCTGAGGCATAGCCGAAGCACCCTAAAGGGCATAAAGATCCAGGAAACGTTTCTCAATATAATTCATGTTTTCCTGGATTCTTCGCTGTGCTCAGAATGACGATTTTAGCTTACAGTTTCCTCGCGATGACGGGAGTATGTGTGTTGCCTATGCAGCCTCTTTGAATA
>CAZWFZ010000187.1:0-1500 GCA_964633455.1 uncultured Candidatus Peribacteria bacterium
TCGATGGTAGACCAGTTGGAGACACCAATTGGGAGCTTTTGGAATCACATGTAGGAGCTATCACTCCTGTGCCTGGGGGAGTGTGACCGGTGACTATTGCTTGTTTATTTGCAAATATGTGTCAGTTGCATCACTATTATAACAAAACAAGTGCCTAAAAGAAAAAGTATTTTTGGGGTTGAAAACGATTCGTAAATGCTTACATAATATACTCTTGTCTATTTGTCAATTTTGTTGCAAGTATATTTTATACACATAACGTACGATATTCGCATGGTTGACAATGGTTTAAACGAAAAAGTCCATGTTGGCTTTGAAGAAATTACGCCTAAATCGACAGAAAATGGTCTTGAGCATGAAGCTCACTCATATTTTGGAGCACCTTGATCCCGTAATCTTGGTCCCATCGAAAATACAGTAGATGACTTGCGAGACAATTTTTCTGCAGCAGTAATACCGCATAAACTTCCTCATGCTCCACAGATTAAAATCAAAAGCAAGAGTCAGGTGATATTTTTGGATAATCACAAAGAATTGCTCACTCAACCACTTTCCACCACAGAAACTATGTTAGTGGATAAATGATTGCTCTATATTGCAAGTGATGGCAAATTATATTTTACTCCCAAAGCGTTGCAGTACTATGTATCGCAGGCAGTCATCAAACTAGGTGAACCAGAGAAACTTTTGATGTCAAACGTGAATCCCTTTGGTTTCCATTGTATCGATGGCAGAGTAAAAATGCCCGTAGATTTTGATACTATGTCTCTTGAGGAACAACTCATGAAGTTTCCAGGATCTATTCCTTGAGGAGGTGCGTGAATGATGCTCAATGTATTGAGCACCTTGATTGATGTCTTTGGCAAAGATAGTGAAGAAACTGTTGAGAAAGTAGCCTACGCATTACTAGAAGAGAATAAACGCAGAAATCCAAAGAATTACAAAATCCAACGGCATACAGACAAACACTGTGAAGAGCATAATCACGATCATAGCACACAAGGTGAATTTAGCTGTGGCTGTGGTTTTTTGATGAAGGCAAAAGCAAATCCAGAAAATTTTTGACTCACACCATGGGCGATCGACTTCGTCATTGAGCTTTTGGATAATGAATCCTGGACAGATAAACCAGACATTCTCTGAAGCGAAGATACATATTTGGAAATCCACAAAGAAAGAGCTGCTATATTGGCTTCATGAGTCGATAGCGGGAACAGTGCAAACGAAAACTATATTATAAATAAACAAATTGATTTCTCTCCTTTTTTCTCTGTACAAGAACTTAGTCAGTTGAAGCCAGGGCAAAAAGATGAAATGAAGCAAATGGCCTTTACAGGAAACTTTAGAGCATTCGCCGTCAAGGGTGCACAGATTGCTTCTTGGCTTGAGGACTTGATCGTAGAGAACCCAGACTTTCTAGCAAATGTGCAACTCTCTCAAGACCAAAAAGCTTGGTTGGGAAGTAAGCGTTTGTATTTCGCTCCCACGTATGACAAAAAA